>NZ_JBHXKE010000067.1:0-38433 GCF_042722765.1 Kitasatospora sp. NPDC058406 | reverse complement strand
CGGGCCACCCCCTCCCCCGTTTCGGCGTCCCCGGGCCGCGGCCCCCCCGCCCCCCCCCCCCTGCGGGGGGGGGCGGGCCGGCGCGCGCCCGCCACCCCTCCCGCCTGCCCGCAGCCCCCGGGCGGACCCCAGCGGACAGCAGGCGGCCCCGGGCGGCCCCGGCGGACAGCAGGCGGCCCCGGCGGACAGCAGGCGGCCCCGGCGGACAGCAGGCGGGCGAACAGCAGCCAGGCCGGTCGGCCGGCACGACCGAGCCATCGAACGCCGCGCAGCCGGGGTTCTCGGAGCGGCCGGACCCGCCGCAGGTGGGGCCCGGCCGGTCGGCCGACTGCGCGCACGGCGTCCGGGCAGGAGCCGCTCCGGCCTTTCGAGCCACGCGCGCGCCAAGGGGCTTCGCTCCCGCGGCGACCGGGCTTGCGTCTTCCGACAGCGGACCCGCCACCTTCGACCACCCTCGCCTGTGCGATGAGACAGGCGACTATCCACTCGCAATTGCGGCACTATAATCACCGAAATCGCCGCACCTGCGGTGAAGACCCCGCGCCCCTTCCGGCGCGCCCGGGAGGGGAAGCAAGGGACATGAACACCCGCAGACTCGCCGTCGCCACCGCCGCGGCCCTCGTCCTCGGCCTCGGAGCCACCGCGTGCAGCAGCGACGCCGGCAACGGTGGTGGCGCCGGGAGCCCGGGCACCACCGGCATCGCGACCACCGCGGGCGGCGCCACCGCCGGGGCTCCGAAGGCCTCCGGCTCCGTCACCGTCTTCGCCGCCGCCTCGCTCAAGGAGAGCTTCACCGAGCTCGGCAAGAAGTTCGAGGCCGCCAACCCGGGCGCCAAGGTCACCTTCAACTTCGCCGGCAGCTCCGCCCTCGCCGCCAGCATCAACTCCGGCGCCCCGGCCGACGTCTTCGCCGCCGCCAGCCCGGCGACCATGAAGACCGTCACCGACGCGGGGGGCGCCACCGGCGCGCCGAAGACCTTCGTGAAGAACACGCTCGCCATCGCCGTCCCCAAGGGCAACCCCCGGCACGTCGCGGGCCTGGCCGACCTCACCGCCCCCGGGGTGAAGGTCGCGCTCTGCGCGAAGGAGGTGCCCTGCGGCGCCGCCGCCCTGACGGCGCTCAAGGCCGCCGGCGTCGCCCTCACCCCGGTCACCCTGGAGCAGGACGTCAAGGGCGCGCTGACCAAGGTCGAACTCGGCGAGGTCGACGCGTCGCTGGTGTACCGCACCGATGTGAAGGCCGATGCTGCGAAGATCGACGGCGTGGAATTCCCCGAGGCCGCCCAGGCCGTGAACGACTACCCGATCGCCGCCCTGGCCAAGGCCCCGAACAAGGACGGCGCCGCCGCCTTCGTCGCCTACGTCCAGTCACCCGAGGCTCAGCAGGTGCTCACCGCGGCGGGCTTCCAGGCACCGTGATCCGCCGTACCGCCGGCCCGTCCACCGGGGACGGCGCCCGATCGACCGCCGCGGGCGCGCCGGTCCGGGGCCCCCGCACGCCCCGGACCCGACCGTGGCGGCGGGCGCACCGCGTGCCGCTCACGCTGCTGCTCCCGGCGCTGCTCGGCCTGGCGTTCCTGGTCCTCCCGCTGGTCGGGCTGCTGGTCCGGGCGCCCTGGAGTTCGCTGTCCGACCAGCTCACCAGCCCGCAGGTGTGGGAGGCGCTGCGCCTCTCCCTGGTCTGCGCGACGGCTGCCACCGGGGTGTCGCTGGTGCTGGGGGTGCCGCTGGCCTGGCTGCTGGCCCGGACCGAACTGCCGGGCCGCCGGCTGATCCGGGCCCTGGTCACGCTGCCGCTGGTACTGCCACCGGTGGTCGGCGGCGTGGCGCTGCTCCTGGTGCTCGGGCGGCGCGGCATCGTCGGCTCGTGGCTGGACTCGGCCTTCGGCATCACCCTGCCGTTCACCACCACCGGTGTGGTGATCGCCGAGGCGTTCGTCGCGATGCCGTTCCTGGTGATCAGCGTCGAGGGCGCGCTGCGGGCCGCCGACCCGCGTTACGAGGAGGCGGCGGCCACGCTGGGCGCCTCCCGGCTGACCACCTTCCGCCGGGTGACGCTGCCGCTGATCGCGCCCGGCATCGGCGCCGGCGCGGTACTGGCCTGGGCGCGGGCGCTGGGCGAGTTCGGTGCGACGATCACCTTCGCGGGCAACTTCCCGGGCCGGACCCAGACCATGCCGCTCGCCGTCTACCTGGCGATGGAATCCGACCCGGAGGCGGCGATCGCGTTGTCGCTGGTGCTGCTGGTGGTGTCGGTGGCCGTGCTGGCCGGTCTGCGCGAGCGCTGGATGTCCACGCCGTGAGCCCGGCCACCGTCCGGCGGCCCGCACCGGCCCCCGCACCGGGCCTCGCACCGGGCCTCGCACCGGGCCTTCTGCCGCGCGTGGCCCGGCGTCCCTCGCCCCGCCCCTCCCCGGAACGCGCCCCGGGTACCGCCCCGGGCCATACCCCTGGACCGCCCCGCCGATGACACCCGCCACCGACCCCACCGGCCCCACCGGCCCCGCTGCCCCGCCGCCCGGCCGGGACCCCGGCCCGGCTCCCGCTGCCGCCGGCCTCGACGCCCGCCTGCGGGTGGACCGCGCCTCCTTCACCCTGGACCTCGCCCTCTCCGCCGCCCCCGGCGAGGTGGTGGCCCTGCTCGGGCCGAACGGCGCGGGCAAGTCCACCGCCCTGCGCGCACTGGCCGGGCTGCTCCCGCTCACCGACGGCCGTCTGAGCCTGGACGGCCGGGTCCTGGAGGACCCGGCCCGGCGGCTGCACACCCCGGCCGAGGAGCGTCCGGTCGGCGTGGTCTTCCAGGACTACCTGCTGTTCCCGCACCTCAGCGCGCTCGACAACGTGGCCTTCGGCCCGCGCTGCCAGGGCCGCCCCAAACGGGAGGCGCGCGCCGAGGCCGCCGGCTGGCTGGACCGGATGGGCCTGGCCGAGCACGCCGAGGCCCGCCCGGGGCGGCTCTCCGGCGGTCAGAAGCAGCGGGTCGCACTCGCCCGCGCGCTGGCCGTCCGCCCGAGGCTGCTGCTCCTGGACGAGCCGCTGGCCGCCCTGGACGCCCGCACCCGGCTCGACGTCCGGGCTCAACTGCGGCGCCATCTGGCCGAGTTCGAGGCAGTTGCGGTCCTGGTGACGCACGACCCGCTGGACGCGATGGTGCTGGCCGACCGGCTGGTGGTGATCGAGGACGGGCACGAGGTGCAGTCGGGCAGTCCCGCGGAGATCTCCAGGCGCCCGCGCACCGACTACATCGCCCGGCTGGTCGGCCTCAACCTGTACCAGGGCGCCGCCGAGGGCCGTCGCGTCACGCTGGCGAACGGCACGGCGCTGGCCACCACCGAGGAGCTGTCCGGACCGGCCTTCGTGGCGTTCCCGCCGTCCGCCGTCACGCTGCACCGCGAACGGCCCACGGGCAGTGCGCGCAACGTCTGGGAACTGACGGTCACCGGGCTGGACCTGCACGGCGACCAGGTCCGGGCCGATCTGGCCGGCCCCGTCCCGATGGCCGCCGACCTGACCCCGGCCGCGGCGGCGGAGCTCGACCTCGCTCCCGGGGCGACGGTGTGGGCGGCGGTCAAGGCCGCCCAGACGCACGCGTACCCGGCCTGACGCCCCGCCTCCTCCCGCCCGCCCGTCCGCCGGGTGGCGCCCGCCCGGCGGCGGCCATCGGCATCCGCGCCGGACCCGCGCCGGACCCGGGAGCACCTGCGGGTGGCTGCCGGGGACTGCCGGGCGGCTACTCGGCGGGCACCACGAAGCCCGCCTCGTACGCGGCGATCACCGCCTGGGTGCGGTCGCGGGCGCCGAGCTTCGCCAGCACGCTGCTGACGTGCGTCTTCACCGTCTGCACCCCGAGGACCAGGTGCGCGGCGATCTCCCCGTTGGTCAGGCCGCGGGCCACCAGACGCAGCACCTCGGCCTCACGGTCGGTCAGAGCGGCGCGGGCCATCGTCTCGCGCGCCTCCCGGTTGCCCTGCCCGGCGGCGAGGCGGCGGATCTGGGCGGGGAAGAGCAGTGACTCCCCGGCCGCGACCAGCCGGACCGCCCGGGCGATCTCGGCCGGCCGGGTGCGCTTCAGCAGGAAGCCGTCCGCCCCGGCGCGCAGGGCCTGGTAGACGTAGTCGTCGATCTCGAACGTGGTGACGACCAGGATCTTCGGCGCGTACCCCCCGGGGGCGGCCGCGTCGCGGACCAGCTCACGGGTGGCGGTGAGTCCGTCGACCCCGGGCATCCGGACGTCCATCAGCACCACGTGCGGACGCAGCCGGCGGGCCAGGGCGAGCGCCTCGGCGCCGTCGGCCGCCTCGCCGACGACCCGTAGGTCGCCCTGCGCCTCCAGGACGGCGCGCAGTCCGGCGCGGACCAGCTCCTCGTCGTCGGCCAGCAGAATGTCGATCATCACGCGCCCAAGCGTAGGGGCACGCGAACGGCCAGCACCCACTCGCCGGACTCCACCCCGGCCGAGGCCTCCCCGCCGAGCAGCACGGCCCGCTCCCGGATGCCGCGAAGTCCCTTGCCGCCCCGTCGCGGTGACGGCCGGACCGCCGTCCCGCCGCCCGTCCGGGAGGCGTTGGCGCAGCGCAGCTCCAACCGGCCGTCCCGGACGGCGATCCGGACGGTGATCGGTTCGCCGGGCGCGTACTTGAGGGCGTTGGTGACGCCCTCCTGGACGATCCGGTAGCCCTCGCGGGAGAGCACGCCGGGGAGCTTCGCCGGCGCCACGTCGATCCACGCCTCCACCGGGCTGCCCGCCGCCCGCGCGGTGTCGAACAGCGTGGGCAACTGCTCGATCCCGGGCCGTTCGCGCGCATCACCCCTGCTCCCGGCCTCGCCGGACCCGAGGGACCCGAGGGCATCACCTCCCGCCTCCCCCGCCGCGCCCGGTCCGTCCTCCCGCGTGTCACGGAGCAGCGCGAGCGTCCGCTCCAGGTCGTCCATCGCCTGCCGCCCGGTCTCCTCGATGACTTCGAGCGCCTTGGCGACGAACGCCGGATCGCCGACCTCGCGCGCCGCCCCGGCCTGAAGGACCGTCACCGTCAGGGCGTGGCCGATGGAGTCGTGCAGCTCGCGGGCCAACAGGTTGCGTTCCAGCAGGCGTTCGGCGCGCAGCTCCGCGGCGGCCAGCCGCTCGGCCGGTGAAGGCCCCAGCAGCCGCACCGCCATGGCGAGTTGGAGCCGGCCCGCCCAGACGATCAGCCATCCGAGCCCGAACAGCAGCACCGGCGCCAGCAGCGGGTACCAGGACGGCCCCTCCAGCGCGGGGAGCCGGACGCCCTGCAGATCCGGCGTCCTGGTGGTCAGCAGGTCGACGGCGGCGACCGGCACCAGCACCGACAGGGTGCCGACGGCCGTCCCGAGCCCGACCCGGCCGACCAGCCAGACCGCCGTCCGTCGACGGTCGGCCCAGGTGCGGGCGGGCTCGGCGGCGATGTCCCGCTCCCGGTCGGGGACGAGCAGCAGCCTCGCCTGCACCCCTTCCGCCCGGCGCATCGCGGGCACCAGCGCGGCCGCCACGAGCAGTACCGCGTCCACCGGCACGGCCCGGACCAGGAGTTCGGCCAGGCTCGGTCCGGAGACGCCCGGATAGACCATCAGGACGACGCCGGAGAACACGCACCCGATCACCAGATGCAGCCAGCGCGCGTACGTCACGGCGCTCAGCAGGGGCGCGAGTATCCGGGGCATGGCGCCATCCTGCCAGGTCAGCACTGCGGGTGGCCTCCCTCTCGGGAGGGAGAAGCATCCCCTCCCGGGCGGGATCCGCCACCGGGGTCCGCCGCGGTCCCATGGAGACGTCGGAGCGGCGGCCCGTCGGAAGCGGAGCCGCCGACGGTCCGCGACGAGCGGTGGAGAGGGGAAGGGCAGACGTGATCAAGGTTGAGGGCCTCACCAAGGAGTACGCCGGGGCACGCGTGGTGGACGGCCTCGACTTCGAGGTCCGGCCCGGGGTGGTGACCGGGTTCCTCGGGCCCAACGGAGCGGGCAAGAGCACCACCATGCGGCTGGTTCTCGGTCTGGCCCGGCCGACCGCCGGCCGGGCCCTGGTGAACGGCCGGCCGTACGCCGGACTGGACGCTCCGCTGCGGCAGGTCGGCGCACTGCTCGACGCCCACGCCCTACACGGTGGCCGCACGGCGCGCGGCCACCTGCGCTGGCTGGCCGCCGGCAACGGCCTGCCGGACCGCCGGGTCGACGAGATGCTCGCCCAGGTCGGCCTCGCCGACGCGGCCGGCCGGCGGATCCGGGGCTTCTCGCTCGGCATGCGCCAGCGCCTCGGCGTGGCCGCCGCCCTGCTCGGCGACCCGCCGGTGCTGATGCTCGACGAGCCGGTGAACGGCCTCGACCCGGAGGGCATCCGGTGGATCCGCACCCTGCTGCGGGGTCTGGCCGCCGAGGGCCGCGCGGTGCTGGTCTCCTCGCACCTGATGACCGAGATGGCGCTGACCGCCGACCACCTGGTGGTGGTCGGCCGGGGCAGGCTGCTGGCGGACTCCGCGACCTCGGAGTTCATCGACCGCCACGGCCGCACCCGGATCCGGGTGCGCGCGGTCGACCCGGTGAAGCTGGACGCCCTGCTGGGCGGCGCCGGCCTCGGCGCCCGTCTCGCCGACGCCACCGCCGAACCGGTGGACGGCGGCGCCTGGGAGGTCAGGGGCGCGGCACCCGAGCAGATCGCCGCCTTCGCCGCCGCCGCCGGCGTGGTGCTGTACGAGATCGCGGTTCAACAGGATTCTCTGGAGGAGGCCTTCATGCGCATGACCGCCGACAGCGTCGAGTACCGGGCGGTGGCGGCATGAGCGCCCTCGCCACCCCCACCGCGCCGCCGACCGCCGCTCCGCCGACCACCGCTCCGCCGACCGCCGCGCTCCGAGCCGCGCTCCGCGGCGAGTGGATCAAGCTCACCACCCTGCGCCCGCTCTGGATCACCCCGCTCGTCGCCGTCGCACTCACCGTCGGCCTCGGCACCGCCGTCGCCGCGACGCTCGGCGAGAAGGACGCCGGCCTCGCCGACGACCCCGGGGTGGGCATCCACTACGGCCTCAACTTCGGTCAGGCCGCCCTGGTCTGCTTCGGGGTGCTGCTGGTCGGGCAGGAGTTCCACACCCGCATGATCGGCGTCTCGCTCACCGCCGTCCCGCGCCGAGGCCGCCTCTACGCCGCCAAACTCGCCCTCGGCGCGGCCGTCGGCCTCGGCGCCGGGCTGCTCGGGAGCGCCGGCTCCCTCGCCGGCTACGCCGCCTTCGCGCCCGCCGGCTGGGACGGCCCCGGACTGGTCCGCAGCGCCGCCGCCGGGGTGCTCTATCCGGCGCTGCTGGTCGTGTTCTGCCTCGGCCTGACCGCCGTGCTGCGCAACCTCACCGCGGCGATGGGCCTGCTGGTGCCGACGGTCTTCCTGCTCACCCCGCTGCTGTCCGGCGTGCCGGTCGTCCGTCACGCCGTGCAGTTCCTCCCGGACCGCGCGGGCCAGTACGCGCTGCTCTACGTCGACGACCCGCAGGTCGCGTACGGGCACTGGACCGGCCTGCTGATCATGGCCGGCTGGGCCGCCGCCGCCGCGTACGGCGGCCTGCGGACCCTCCGCCGGTACGAGGCCTGACCCGGGTCCGCCCCACCCCCGCCGCCATGTGCAACCCTGGAGTTGCACGTGGTGGCGGGGGCGTGCGATCCTCGGGCAACGGATCGGGGAGGTTCACGGCATGGTCACCGGCAGCATCGAACGCGAGATCGTCATCGCCGCACCGCGCGAACGGGTCTGGGAAGTGCTCACCCAGGCGGAGTTCCTGGGCGCCTGGTTCGGCGCCGACGCACCCGCCGAGATCGACCTCAGGCCCGGCGGGCGGATGGTCCTCGACCACGGGCCGCGCGGCAGGCTGCCGGCCAGGATCGAACGGGTGGAGGGACCGGGCCGCTTCTCCTTCCGCTGGTCGCCGGGCGCGGCCGGAACGGGGGCAGCTGTGGCCGCGTCCGCGTCCGGCGAGGAGGCCGGAACGGGGGCGGCGGCAGGCGGATCGACCCTGGTCGAGTTCACCCTGACCCGGGAACCGGGCAACCACACCCGGCTGCGCATGGTGGAGAGCGGGTTCACCGCGCTCGCCCCGCTCACCGCCGACACCCGGATCCGGTGCGAGCAGGACGGGACGGACTGGACGTGGAAACTGACCGAGCTGGCCTGCCACACGGAGCGGATCACCGCCCGGCGACCTCGAATGACGGAAAACAGCTGACGGACGACAGGATCTGACACCTGCCGCCCGTCAGCTGTCGCAATTCGGCCGGTCGTCGTCTCAGGCCGGCCCGCATCGCACGAGCCCGCACCGCACGGGCCTGCGCCGGTCGAGGCGGAGCCGGCCGCCAGCTCAGCCCCGCAGTGCCGGGTGGTCCGCGACGACGGTGCTGCTCCCCGGAGCGATCTCCGTGAAGCCCGCGTCCTGCACCAGCGGCAGACCGCTCGCCACCAGCTCCGCCCAGGCCTCGGGCCCGGCCGTCCGGACGGCGAGCGCGAAGCCGGACTCGGCCCACTCCTTGCGCTGCGCGTCGTCCAACCGCCACCAGGCGAGCTGGGCGGCGTGCCCGGTCTGGGCCATCGTCTTGCCGGCGCTCATCTCCACCTCAGGATTCAGCCAGAGCACCGGCACCCCGGGCGCCGGGGCGTCGACCGGGCCGCTCTCCTCCAGTTCGGTGCCGGACACCTGGAGCTTGGCGAGCTCCTTGGGCCAGCCGTCGAGCGGAACCGGCGGGAACACCCGCACCTCCGCCTCCCGCCCGGCCACCGTGATCCCCGGCAGCTCGCCCGCCCGGTTCCACTCGCCGCCCCGCGCCCGCCGGACCACCTTGCGGATCCGCGCGTCCTCCCACGCCTCGACCAGCTCGGTCCACTCGCCGTCCGGCTCGGTCACCCGGCGGTCGCCCAGCAGCGTCAGCACGGCCCGCGCCGAGGTCTCCAGGGCATCGGTCCGGCCGGGCGGCGCGGTCCGCTCCAGCCGGACGACCAGCGGCAGCACGTACTGCGGCCGGGCATCGCGGTCCTCGGGCGTCGGGTCGGGGACGGGGGCGTCGAACGGAGAAGTCACCGGTCCAGCATGCCAGCCCCCGAGGCGCCGAGATCACCGCGGTGCCCGCCTCGGCACACCGGTCGGCACCGGTCGGCACCGCTCGGGGCCGGCCGGGGCCCGTCAGCGCCGGAAGCCGCGCTGCGGGTCGCGCTCCTCCGCGTCCTCGTACGTCAGGAACCAGCCCTCGGGGTGGGTGGCCGCGAGCAGCAGCTCGGCCCGCTGCTCCGCGTTCAGCTCCGCGTCGCCGTCGTCCGGCCCGTAGACCCCGAACAGCTCGTCGTGGCAGCCGTCCCAGTCGTAGTCGTACAGGTCGGCCGGGAGGTCGCCCATCATGTCGGCGACCGACTCGGGCTGCGCACCGAGCAGCGTCCGGGCGTCGACCAGGGCCAGCCGCAGCGCGATCTCCTCGGCCAGGCACCGCGGCAGCGGCCACTCGCCGAGCGCGAGATCGTCGGCGAGGTCGTCGAAGGCCCGGGCCATCGTGCGGCGCCAGGCCCGGTGCAACCGCCAGGTGCGCTGCGGCAGCCGGCTGAAGACCGTCCAGTCCGTCTCCTCGCCGTCGACGACCGGCTCGTCCTCGTGCTCGTCGAAGTCGTCGTACGCGGCGTCGGCCAGGCCGATCAGCTGGGCGTGCAGCAGGCAGGCCGTACGGGGCGTCAGCGTCCAGTCGCCGGACGAGCCGCCGTCCTCCTCGTCGCCGTCCAGCGGGAACAGCTCGGCGAAGTCCGGTGCGAAGTCCTCGGTGACGCTGATCTCCAGCGTCCCCCCAAGTGCCTCGACGCCCGGGATCGCCGCCACCAGCCGGTCCGGGTGCAACAGCGCGCCGAGCGCCGCGTTGGCGTCCTCGGCCACCTCGCGCAGCAGCTCACGGCGCTGCCCGGCCGGATCGATGCCCTCGAAGTCCAGTTCCTCCACGGCCGCGATCGCCGCAGCCCGCAGCGCGGGCCAGTCGCTGATCCGCAGACCCAGCACCACCGTCGCCTCGATCTCCTGCGCGCCGGAGTCCTCCGCCGCGCCCGGCCCCTGTGGATGATCGCTTCGCTCGCCCATGGGGCTACGGTACGGCCTTTCGGGCCTTCGATCACCGGTCTGTTCCGGCTACCCTACGCGTTCTCGCCGTCACCGGGCCGCCCCGCGGCGAGTCCGGGCCGCGCGCCTCTGTGCCGGGAGGGCCGCCCGCCCACAGGATGAGCCCATGGCAAACATCGACGAGTACGGCGGCGGGCAGCACCCGGACGCCCAGGTCCTGGTAGTGACCACCAACGACATCCCCGGCTTCCGGGTCGACCACGTGATCGGCGAGGTCTTCGGCCTGACCGTGCGCAGCCGGCACATCGGCAGCCAGATCGGCGCCTCGCTGAAGTCGCTGGTCGGTGGCGAGCTGCGGGGTCTGACGAAGACCCTGGTGGAGAGTCGCAACGAGGCGATGGCGCGGCTGGTCGAGCAGACCAAGGCACGGGGCGGGAACGCGGTGCTGATGTTCCGCTTCGACGTCACCGAGGCCGCGGACGTGGGCACCGAGGTCTGCGCCTACGGCACGGCGGTGGTGATCTCCCCCGCCGTCCCGTAGGCGGCGGACGGTTCCTGCGCCGGGACGCCGGCCCGGTGGCGACCCTCGGGACCGAGGCCCGCCACCAGGGCGGGCAGGCGGCGGGCGACAGGCGGCGGGCCTCGGGCGACAGGCCGCGGGCGGCGGGAACACGAGCCGTCCCACCGATGTTTCACCGGCGTGACTGTTTACGGTGCAACCAACCCGGGCGAGGTACGACACGTCGACGTCCTGGTGGTGGGCGCGGGCCAGGCCGGTCTGTCAGCCGCCTACCACCTGCGCCGCCGCGGCTTCGCCCCCTCCCCGACCGGCACCGGTCAGGAGGGCGGGTTCGTCGTCCTCGACGCCGACGCGGCCCCCGGCGGGGCCTGGGCCCACCGCTCCCCGTCGCTGCGGATGGCCACCGTGCACGGCTTCCACGACCTGCCCGACTTCGAGCTCCCCGAGCCGGACCCGGAGGCGCCCGCCCGCGAGGTCGTACCGGGGTACTTCGCGGCGTACGAGGCGAAGCACGCGCTCCCGGTGGTGCGCCCGGTGACCGTTCGGGCCGTGCGGGCGGAGTCCCCGAGCCCGGACGCCCGGCTGCTCGTCGAGACCGACACCGGCACCTGGTCGACGCGGGCCCTCATCAACGCCACCGGGACGTGGACCCGCCCGTTCCTCCCGCACTACCCGGGGCACTTCGCCGGACGCCGGCTCCACTACGCCGACTACCGGGGGCCGGAGGAGTTCGCCGGCCGACGGGTGCTGGTGGTCGGCGGCGGGGCGTCGGCGATCCAGGTGCTCTCGGAGGTGGCGGCCGTCGGCGAGACGGTCTGGGTCACCCGGACCCCGCCCGTCTACCACGAGGGACCGTTCACCTCCGAGTACGGCCGCGAGGTGGTGGCCAAGGTCGAGGAACGGGTCCGCCGGGGCCTGCCGGTGCGCAGCGTGGTGAGCGTGACCGGGCTCGGCCCGTCGGTCGCCTACCGCCGTGCCGAGGAGCTGGGCGCGCTGCACCGCCGCCCGATGTTCGACCGCCTCACCGAGCACGGGGTGGCCTGGGGCGACGAGGAACTCGCCGTCGACGCGATCGTGTGGGCGACCGGCTTCCGGCCCGAGGTCGGCCACCTCGCCGGCCTGGGCCTGCGCTCCCCCGGGGGCGGCATCGCCCTCACCGGCACCCGCGCCACCGCCGACCCGCGGGTCCACCTGGTCGGCTACGGCCCGTCCGCCAGCACGATCGGCGCCAACCGGGCCGGCCGGGCGGCGGTCAACGAGATCGTCACGCTGCTCGGCGACCCGGCCGGGGCCGATGCCGCGGTCGTCGGCTGAGCGGCGGCGGCCCGGCCGCGAGCCCGCCCCGCCGGCCGGGTTCCTCGCAGCGCACCGGGCCGAGCTGCTCGGCGGTCGAGCCGCTCAGCGGTCGTAGTCGACCGTCACCCGGTCGGTGACCGGGCGGGCCTGGCAGGTGAGGACGTAGCCGGCCGCCAGTTCCTTCTCCTCCAGGGCGAAGTTGCGCCGCATCTTCACCTCGCCCTCGGTGACCAGGGCGCGGCAGGTGCCGCAGACCCCGCCCTTGCAGGCGAACGGCAGGTCCGGGCGGGAGCGCTGCGCACCGTCCAGGATCGACCGGTCGCGCGGCAGGGCGAGCGTGCTGCCGCGCCCGTCGAGGACGACGGTGACCTCGCTGCGTTCCCCTTCGTCCGGGCCCGGCCCGTCCTGCACGCGCTCGGCGATCGGCTCGTCCTCGGCGTGGAAGAGTTCCTGGTGCACCCGCGCGGCCGGCACGCCCAGCCCGGCCAGCAGTTCCTTCGCCCCCGCGACCATCCCGAACGGCCCGCAGAGCCACCAGTGGCCGACGGCCTCCACGTCGACCAGCGCCTTGAGCAGGGCCCCGACCCGTTCGGGGTCGAGCCGGCCGCTGAGCAGTTCGGCGTCCCGGGTCTCCCGGGAGAGCACGTGCACCAGCTGGAGCCGGCCGAGGTAGCGGTCCTTCAGGTCGGCCAGCTCGTCGGAGAACATCACGGTGTCGCTGCGCCGGTTGCCGTAGAGGAGGGTGACGGTCGAGGTGCGGTCGGCGGCCAGGACGGAGGCGGCGATGGAGAGCATCGGCGTGATGCCGGAGCCGGCCGCCAGCAGCACGTGCTCGGCGGGTTCGGCGAGGTCGGGGCTGAAGAGACCGGACGGCGTCAGCACCTCGACCTCCTCCCCCGGGCCCGCGTCGCGCACCAGCCAGCGGGAGAACAGCCCGCCGGGCACCTCCCGGACGGCGATCCGCAGCGGACCGCCGGCGGGGGCGCAGATCGAGTACGAGCGGCGCTCGTCGACACCGTCCACCACCCGGCGCAGCGTCAGCGTCTGCCCCGGCCGGAACGCGAACGCGTCCGTGAGCCCGTCCGGCACCGCGAAGGTCACCGCGACGGCGTCCTCGCAGAGCCGCTCCACCGCTGCGACCCGCAGCAGGTGGAAGGTGGGGCGGCGGGCGGGCAGGACGGCGGCCATTCAGATCTCCTTGACACGTTCGAAGGGCTCACGGCAGTCGCGACAGCGCCACAGCGCCTTGCAGGCGGTGGAGCCGAACCGGGACAGCTCCTCGGTGTCGGCGCAGCCGCAGAGCGGGCAGACGACGGGGGCCGCGGGGGCGACGTGGCCGCGCACGGCAGCGGGCCGCGCGCCGGCGCCCGTCCCCGCGTCCGGCGCGTCCGACCGGTCCGCGCGCCGGGTCGGACCGAGGCTCAGCAGACCCGGCCCCGGGCCGCCGCCGGAGGCCGCGACGCCCGGACGGGGCGGGGCGATGCCCGCCTCGACGAGCTTGCGGCGCCCCTCGGCGGTGATCAGGTCGGTCGACCAGGGCGGGTCGAGCCGCAGCCGGACCCGGACGTCCGCGTACCCGGCCGCGCGCAGCCGCCGGTCCACGTCCGCGGCCATCTCGGCGACGGCGGGGCAGCCCGAGTACGTCGGGGTGAGCCACGCCGTCACGGCGCCGCCGTCCACCTCGACCTCGGACAGCACGCCCAGGTCGGCGAGGGTCAGCATGGGCAGCTCCGGATCGGGCACCTCCGACGCGACCTCCCACGCCCTGCCGCGGGCGACCGTTCCGGCCGCGGTCACCACGTCGCCCCCGGGTGTGCCCGGGCCAGCACCTGGAGCTCGGCCAGCAGCAGGCCCAGCGCCTCGGTGTGCACCCCGTCCCGGCCGGCCCGGCCGCCGACCGCCGCCAGCCCGGGGACGTCCGGCACGGCCAGCCCGGCCTCCGCGAGCACGCCCGCCAGCGAGGCCAGCACCGGCTCGCGCAGCGTCGCCGGGTCCGTACCGACCCGCAGCTCGACCGGATGCGCCGTGAACAGTTCCTCCAGCAGCGGCCAGACCGCGTCCACCCCGGCCTGCATCCGCCCGGCCGAGTACGGCGTCCCGTCGCCGAGCCGCAGCGTCCAGGCCGTCGCGTACTCGCGGTGGTAGGCGAGCTCCTTCACGCCCCGCGCGGCGACCGCCGCCAGCACCGGGTCCGCGTGCCCGGCCAGCGCCTCGTACAGCGCGCCGCGCGCCGTGGAGAAGAGCAGCAGCCGGGCGATCGAGAACGCGAAGTCCCCGTTCGGCGCCTCGACCAGGCGGACGTTGCGGAAGTCGCGCTCCTCCCGCCAGTACGCCAGGTCGTCCTCGGTGCGCCCGGACCCGTCGGCCTGCCCGGCCCGGGTGAGCAGCTGGCGGGCCTGGCCGAGGAGGTCGAGGCCGAGGTTGGCGAGCGCGACCTCCTCCTCCAGCTCCGGGGCCCGGGTACACCACTCGATCAGCCGTTGGGAGAGGACGAGCGCGTCGTCGCCGAGCATCAGGCAGTAGGCGGCCAGGTCGGTGCCGTCCAGCCCGGGCGGCACGGTGGTGTCCACCCCGAGCAGCGGGTCGGCGAAGCCCGTCCCGTACGCCCAGCGGCCCTCGCCCTCGGGCTCGGGGGACGCCTCGGCGAGGCTCAGGTACACGTGGTCGTCGGTCATGGTTCGGCTGCTCCCGGTCAGATGTGCGGGACATCCTCGGGGATGTCGTAGAAGGTCGGGTGGCGGTAGACCTTGTCGCCGCTGGGCTCGAAGAAGGGGTCGCGCTCGTCCGGGGTGGAGGCGGTGATCGCGTCGGAGCGGACCACCCAGAGACTGACGCCTTCGTTGCGGCGCGTGTAGAGGTCACGGGCCGCGAGCAGGGCCATCCGGTCGTCGGCGGCGTGCAGCGAGCCGACGTGGACGTGGTTCAGGCCGCGCCGGGGGCGGACGAACACCTCGTAGAGCGGCCAGCCGGCCTTGGACTCGGTCACTTCCCGTTCTCCTCTTCCGCTTGCTGCGACTCCGCAGGCCGCTCCGCCTGCTGCGGCTCCGCCGGGTGGCGGGCTTCCGCGCGACGCTTCGCCGCGTAGGCGACGGCCGCCTCGCGGACCCACGCGCCGTCCTCGTGGGCGGCCCGGCGTCGCTCCGTCCGCTGGGCGTTGCACGGGCCCTGGCCGTGGATGACCCGGGTCAGCTCGGACCAGTCCGGCTCGCCGAAGTCCCAGCTGCCGCGGTCCTCGTTCCAGCTCAGGCGGGAGTCGGGAAGGGTGACCCCGAGGTGCTCGGCCTGCGGGACGGTCATGTCGACGAAGCGCTGCCGCAGCTCGTCGTTGGTGTGCCGCTTGATCCGCCAGGCCATCGAACGGGCGGTGTTCGGCGAGTCGGCGTCCGACGGGCCGAACATCATCAGCGACGGCCACCACCAGCGGTCGACCGCGTCCTGGACCATCCGGCGCTGCGCCTCGGTGCCGCGCATCAGCGTCATGAGCAGTTCGTAGCCCTGACGCTGGTGGAACGACTCCTCCTTGCAGATCCGGACCATCGCGCGGGCGTACGGGCCGTAGCTGCAACGGCAGAGCGGGACCTGGTTGCAGATCGCGGCGCCGTCGACCAGCCAGCCGATCACCCCGACGTCGGCGAAGGTCAGGGTCGGGTAGTTGAAGATCGACGAGTACTTCTGGCGGCCGGAGATCAGCTTCTCGGTCAGCTCGGCGCGGTCCACCCCGAGCGTCTCGGCGGCGGCGTAGAGGTAGAGGCCGTGACCGGCCTCGTCCTGGGCCTTGGCGAGCAGGATCGCCTTGCGGCGCAGGGACGGCGCCCGGGTGAGCCAGTTGCCCTCGGGCTGCATGCCGATGATCTCGGAGTGCGCGTGCTGCGCGATCTGGCGGATCAGGGTGGCCCGGTAGGCGTCGGGCATCCAGTCCCGGGGCTCGATCCGCTGCTCGGCCGCGATGACCGCTTCGAACAGCTCCTCCGGCGTCTGCCGCTCCGGGCCGGGCCCGCCGGTTCCGTGGGCCCGGTCCGCCTCGTCCGCCGGGCTCGCCGCGTCCGCCGGGCTCGTGCCGGGCGACTGCCGGGCGTGCTCGGGGACCGGCTCGGCCACCTCTGCTGTCACCGCGGTCCCCTCTCTCCTGTCCGTGTACCGCTGCCCCGGTGCGTCGACGACCTGCCTCGACCACCGACCGAGCAACCGACTGACCGTTCGGTCGGTACCATTGTGCGCGGTGAGGCGGCAGCATGACAAGAGACATCGACGGCACGGCACGGCGGAAAGCGGGAACGGGCCGTCACGGCAGGTGACGGCCGGCGAGCGCTCCGGGCGGCCGGTGACTGGTGGCCGGCGGCCGGCGACCGGCGGATCCTGGAATCCGCCGACCGCCGACCTCGGCCACCGGCCCTCGACCCACCACCGGCGGCTGCCAGCCTCGGCCGTCACCCCCGCGGTACGGCCGTGGCCGCACCGCGGGGGTGACGCTCAGCCCTCCGAGCGGTCGCGCAGGCGCGGCAGCGGCACGGCGAGGAGCGCCGCCAGCAGCGCGATCCGCGGCGCCAGCTGGTCGATCCGGATGTGCTCGTGCCGCGCGTGGGCTCCTCCGCCGACCGCGCCGAACCCGTCCAGCGTCGGCAGCCCGCGGGAGCCCGGCAGGTTGGTGTCACCCGCCCCGCCCGCCGGACCGCCGTCCAACTGCTGGCCGAGCACCGCCGCGAGCGAACGGACGTGACGCAGCAGCGGATTGCCGGACCGTTCCGGCCACGCGGGACGGCTGGACAGCACCTCCGTCCGCACCTTCGCCCCGGCCCGGAGTGCGGTCAGCCGGGCGAGACCGTCCAGCGTGCCGCGCTGCGCCTCGGTGGTGGAGAACCGCAGGCCGAGCTCGGCCTCGGCCCGGCCGGCCACCACGTTGGCACGACTGCCGCCGCTGATCCGGCCCGCGTTGAGCTCCGTGCCGGGCTGGTTGACGAGGCCCCGTACCGCGACCAGCTGGTCGACCAGTTCGTCCACCGCCGAGACGCCCTCGGCGGCGTCGTTCCCGGCATGCGCCTCGCGCCCGGTGACGGTGAGCCGCACCCGGGTCGAGCCACGGCGGGCGGTCTTGAGCCGACCGTCCGGGTGCGGCGGTTCGAGACCCAGCACGGCGGCCGCGCCGCGCAGTTGACGTTCGACGACGCGGCGGCCGTCCGGACTGCCGACCTCCTCGTCGGAGACGACGACCAGGCGGACGGTGCGGTGCGGCTGCTGGCCGAGGTCGGCGAGCAGCGCGAACGCGCCCTCCAGAGCGGCGAGTCCGCCCTTCATGTCGACCACGCCCGGCCCGCTGAGGACGCCGTCCTGCTCGGTGACCGGCCAGTCGGCGAGGGTGCCGACGGGCCAGACGGTGTCGTGGTGTCCGACGACCAGGAGGTGCGGCAGCGCCTCGTCCCGCCCCTCCCACTGGAACACCAGGTGATCACCTGCCGGGCCGGGTTCGCGCCGGAAGGTCGCACCGGTGGCCCGGAAGCCCGCGGCCAACTCCTCGGCGAGGGCGTCGAGTCGGGGCGCGTCGCCGCTGGGGGACTCGATCCGTGCGAGGTCGGCGCAGCGGCGGCGGACGGCGCCGGCCAGCGTCCGGGCCCGGGTGGTGAGGGCCTGGGGCAGACCGGGAAGCGCGGCGGTGGGACCGGTCTGGCCCTCGCCTTCGGGAACGGCCGGAGTGTGGGGGGCCGCTGCGGGGGGTGGTGCGGCGGCGGGTGCGGGGGTGGCCGGAGCGAGGGCGGTTCGGGCGTTGACGGCGGTTCCGGGCCCGGTCACGCCGGGTGCGGCGGCGGTCCTGGTCAGCTCGGCCGTGGTGACGGCTGTGTCGACGACCGTGTCGGTGGAGGTGGCGGCAACGGTCGTTGCGGCAACGGCCGCACCGGTCGTGGCGGTTTCACCGGCCGGGCCGGTCGTACTGGTCGTACTGGTCCTGCCGGCCTTGCCGGTCGTACTGATCTTGTTAGTCGGATCGGTCGGATCGGTCGCGCCGGTCGGGTCGGCGGTGACAGTGGTGACGGTCGGTGCGGCGGACGGCCGGACGGCTTGAGGACTCAACGCTCGCCTCCCCGGCCGCCGCCGGTATACAGCGGCCGGTCCGGACGGCCCGGCCGGCCGGGCTGCCCGGCCCCGACCTGACCGGCAGAACCGGCGGGACCGGTGGGAACGGCGGCCCGTCGGAACGGTCCGTCCGGTCCAAGTGCGCTGGAACGGCTGGGCGGCATGCTTGGCATTTCGTCCTCCTCGCTCGATCCGGCGGCCCCGGTCGTCCCGGGGCCCCCGGTGGACATCGGCATCGACCACGGCGGGCGCAGACACCTGCACCACCACAGAGAAGCCGAGATGTGAGCCTAGAAGAACCGTTCGGTTTCCTGCGAGGTGGCCCTGCTCCCAGAGTGCCGGGACGGGGCCCCACCCCGAACGTCCGACCGCGGAACGACAGTCGGCGCACGGCGTGCGGGCCTGACTCGACGCACGGACGCGGTCGCCGGATCGCGCCCACCTCCACCATGGACCCGACGCCGGGGTTCGGCAGCGCAAGACGCCAAGGCTCGTCTTTTCCAGGCCAGATGGGTGACACCGACTCGGCCGACAGTACTGGCCGACAGTGGTCGGGAACGCCCGGTACGAACGGATCAGGACGGAACGAACCAGGGTGAACCATGCTGAATCCCCCGGAGCGGAACCGGGCGACCGGTCGGACGGTCGGACGGTCGGACGGTCGGACGGGGACCGAACGAACCGGGCGAGGGATCAGGACGGGGGCGGGAGGGGCGCCCGCCCACCGACCGGCCCGGGCACCCTCGGCCTCGATTCCATGACGGTGGATCAGCTCCGGGCCGACCCCTGCTTCCGCACAGGCCCCCACCCCCGCCCGTTCGTGTGCCACCCCGCCCACGTGCCGACGGAGGTGTCGGCGGAGCGTCCCGACGGAAGGTGTCGGGGCGGCGCCGAGCAGGGCGGCGACATCCGCTCGATGGTGGATCGAGCCGCCGATTGACAAATGACAGATGACAGATTTTGAATTCTGTCAGAACCCGTGCCATAGTCGAACCGGGCCACCCTCCCTCCGGCCCGTCCCCTCCCCCACCCCGCCAGGAGACGCGCATGTCCGCCACCGCCCACCCGGTCCCCCGCCGCACGCTCGGCGCCACGGGACCCACCACCTCCGCCCTCGGCCTCGGCTGCATGGGCATGTCCGACCTCTACGGCCCGGCCGACGAGGCCGAGAGCATCGCCACCATCCACGCCGCGCTCGACGCCGGCATCACCCTGCTCGACACCGGCGACTTCTACGGCATGGGCCACAACGAGCTGCTGATCCACGAGGCGCTGCGCGGCCGTGACCGCGAGGAGGTCCGGATCAGCGTGAAGTTCGGCGCCCAGCGCGGCCCGGACGGCCAGTGGCTCGGCTACGACGCCCGCCCCGCCGCCACCAAGACCGCCCTCGCCTACACCCTGCGCCGCCTGCGCACCGACCACATCGACGTCTACCGCCCGGCCCGGCTCGACCCGGCCGTGCCGGTCGAGGAGACCGTCGGCGCGATCGCCGACCTGGTCAAGGCCGGCTACGTCCGCCACATCGGCCTGTCCGAGGTCGGCGCCGACACCCTGCGCCGCGCCGCCGCCGTCCACCCGATCAGCGACCTTCAGATCGAGTACTCGCTGATCTCGCGCTCCGTCGAGGCCGAGATCCTGCCCACCGCCCGCGAGCTGGGCATCGGCGTCACCGCGTACGGAGTCCTGTCGCGCGGCCTGCTCAGCGGCCACTGGCAGAACGACCGCGCGCTGTCCGGCACCGACTTCCGCGGCCACAGCCCGCGCTTCCAGGGCGACAACCTGACCCACAACCTCCGGCTCGTCGAGGCGCTGCGCGCCGTGGCCGCCGAGCGGGGCGCCAGTGTCGCGCAGGTCGCGATCGCGTGGGTGGCCTCCCGCGGCGAGGACGTCGTCCCGCTGGTCGGCGCCCGCCGCCGGGACCGGCTCACCGAGGCGCTCGGCTCCCTGGACGTGACCCTCACCGACGCCGATCTCGCGGCGATCGAGGCGGCGGTCCCCGCCGGGTCGGCCGCCGGGGACAGGTACGCTGCCGCCCAGATGGCCCATCTCGACAGCGAGCACTGAACCGCGGGGGCGCAGGCGTCCGCCGCGACCGCAGTACGCTGCCGGAAAAGGGCCGTCCGTACCCGCACCGCCCGCCGGTACGGGTCGGACACCCCCGTCAGCCCGACGCCCGCCCGCCACCCCGCGGGCGGACGCACCACCCGTAAGGACGTACCGCCCCCGTGGCCACGGACAGCGCACTCACCGCCGAGCAGATCCTGAGCGCGACGGAGGACGCCCTCAGGCGCTTCGGCCCGGCGAAGGCCACCGTCGTGGACGTGGCCCGCACCCTCGGGGTGAGCCACGGCAGCGTCTACCGGTTCTTCCCGAGCAAGGCGGCACTGCGCGAGGCCGTCACCCAGCGGTGGCTGGACCAGGCCCACCACGACCTGCAGTCCGTCGCCGCCGAGGCGGGCCCGGCCTCCGAGCGCCTGCACCGCTGGCTGGTGACGCTGTTCGCCGCCAAGAGGAAGAAGGCGCTCGACGACCCGCAGCTCTTCGCCACCTACATGACGCTGGTCGGCGAGAACAGCAGCACCGTCGAGGCCCACGTGGAGACGCTGATCCGCCAGATCGGCCAGATCGTCCGGGACGGCGTCGAGGCCGGGGAGTTCCGGGACTCCGGGACCGGTTCGACCGCGCGCGCGGTGTTCGAGGCGACCGCGCACTTCCACGACCCGGCGTACGCGGGCGAGTGGTCCGACCCGGCGGCCCAGGAACGGTTCGAGGCGCTCTGGGGGCTCGTCCTCGGCGGCCTGGCCGCCAAGCCCTGACGACAGCGGGCGCCCGGGCGCCCGTCGACCGTCCGGGTCAGCCCCGGCGCCGCTACTTCTCCGACTGCGTGATCCGCACCGTGTTGCCCGAGGGGTCGCGGAACGCGCAGTCGCGCGGGCCCCAGGCCTGGTCGACGGGCTCCTGGAGGACCTCGGCCCCGAAGGCCCGGACCTTCTCGAAGGTGGCGTCGAGGTCGTCGGTGCGGAAGACGAACATCGGCAGCACGCCCTTCGTCAGCAGCGCCTGGAGGGCGTCGCCGTCCGCCTGGGAGCGGCCGGCGTGCGGCTCCGAGAGCACGATCTCCAGACCCGGCTGGGCGGCACTGCCGAGGGTGACCCAGCGGAAGTCGCCCGAGGCGACGTCGTTCCGCACCTCAAGACCGAGCGCGTCGCGGTAGAAGGCGAGCGAGTCGTTCAGGTCGTTGACGGTGATGTTGCAGTACTTCAGTGCGATGTCCATGCGAGTCACGCTAGGCGGCAGCCGGGTCACCCGCTTCTCGAATCCTGCTCGATCCGTAGGCCGGACCGTCGCCCGGTCCAACGCCCGGCCCGTCGCCCGGCCCGTCGCGCGGGTCTCCCGGGGTCATGGCACCAGGGTACGAGGGCCCGGACAGCGGGGCCCCGAGCCGGAGGGCCCCGGAGCCGTCGGGGCGGCGGTCCGCCACCGCCGGGTCGAGCGGGTCGGCCCGGTCAGTCCCGTGCATGCACGACGAGCCGGTTCCGCTCCCCGTCGAAGGTGGCGCCCAGGGCCCGGGCCTCGCGTCGGCCGCCCGCGAAGAGGCCCTGCCGGTCGACGTGGACGGTCAGGAGGTCGTGGTCGTCGATCACCTCGGAGATGCCCCGGGTGTCGATGGTGTCCGCCCAGGCGTCCAGGTTCCGGCCGAACCACACCGGCAGGCCGCACGGACCGGCGACCGCGTCCCAGAAATCGTCGAGGGAGTCGATCGGCCGGCCCCGCAGGTTGACGATCAACTCGCTGTGCGTCATCACAGCAGGGTAGCCCGACCCGGGCGGACCCGGGCGGACCCGGCGGCCGGCCCGGGAGGCACCCGGCGGTCAGTCCCTGGAGTGCCCGAAGAAGATCCGGTAGAGGAGCAGCAGCACCAGCGCGCCGCCGATCGCCGACGCCCAGGTCGCCAGGTCGAAGAACTGCGTCGTCACCGGCCGGTCCAGGAAGCGTGCGGAGATCCAGCCGCCGACGAACGAGCCGGCGACGCCGATCAGGGTGGTCACCACCAGGCCCCCCGGGTCCCGCCCCGGCAGCAACAGCTTGGCCAGGGCTCCGGCCACCAGGCCCAGCACGATCCATGCAACGAAGCTCATGCGTCCTCCCGCCCTCATGTCGGCTCGGCGGCCCGCGCCGGCCGTCCTGCCCGGAGGGACGCCGCCGTGCGCCCCCGTGGTTCCGGTGCGCCGGGCGTGGCACCGGCCGCACCGCCCGGCACCACCGGGATACTTCCGCCATGCGCATCCTGATCGCCACCGCCGGCTCACGCGGCGACGTCGCCCCCTTCACCGGGCTCGGAGCGCGGCTGCACGCGGCCGGCCACCAAGTCGCCGTCGCCACCCACACCACCTTCGCGGACACGGTCCGGTCCGCCGGCCTGGAGTTCTGGCCGCTGCCCGTCGACCCGCGCGCCGAACTCGCCTCCGAACGGGGGCAGAACCTCCTCCGGACCGGCACCGGCCCGCTCGGCATCGTCCACCTCACGCGCCTTGCACGGTCGTTCATGCCGGGGCTCGGCGACGCCATCGCGGCGGCCACCTCGGCCGGCGCGGACCTGCTGCTCACCACCGGCACCACGGCCGCCCTCGGCCAGGTGGTCGCCGAGGCGGCCGGGATCCCCACCCTGACACTCCAGCTCCAACCCATGGCCCCGACCAGGGAGTTCGCCCCGGTGGTCACCGGGACCCGGTCGCTCGGCGCGGCCGGCAACCTGCTCGCCGGACACGCGGTCCAGGCCGCCGTCGACCACCTCTTCGCCCCGGCCGTACGCGGTCTCCGCCGCCAACTCGGCCTTCCCCAGCGGAGCGTGGCGCACACGAGGAGCTCCCACTCGGTCCTGCACGGCTTCTCGCCGGTCGTCGTCCCGCGGCCCGCCGACTGGCGCCCCGGGCTCGCCGTCGCCGGGTACTGGTGGCCGCACACCGATCCCGGCTGGCAACCTCCGCAGCGGCTCCTCGACTTCCTCGCCGCCGGGCCTCCGCCCGTCTACGTGGGCTTCGGCAGCCTGGTCGTGCCCGACCCCGAACGCCTCACCCGGACGGTCCTCGCCGCACTGCGCGCCGCCCGGGTCCGCGCCGTCCTGCAGTCCGGCTGGAGCGGCCTCGTCACCGCCGACAGCGACGACGTCCTCACCATCGGCGACACCCCGCACGACTGGCTGTTCCCCCGCGTGGCCGCCACCGTCCACCACGCGGGCGCCGGCACCACCGCCGCCACCCTCCGCGCCGGCACACCGACCGTCCCTGTCCCGGCCCAGCTCGACGCCCCGTTCTGGTCCACCCGCCTCACCCGCCTCGGCACCAGCCCCGGCCCCGTCCCCCTCCCCCAGCTCACCGCCGCCCGCCTCGCCACCGCGATCCGCCGGACCCTCGACACCCCCCACCACCGCAACTGCGCCCGGGCCCTCGCCACCGCCCTCACCGCCGAGGACGGCACCGCCAAGGTCCTCACCGCCATCGACCGCCTCACCGACTCCCACTCCCGGTAACCTGACGGCCGGATCCCGCCGACGGCCCAACTCGCCCCGAACGACCGAAATGACCGAACCCCAGCAACTTGCTCGAACCACCCACCACCCCTGACAACCCCCCAGCTCCCGAACTCTGCTCCCCGCGCCTGCGGGGATGTTCCCAGGGTCGTCCGCAGGTCGTTTCCCTCGTCCAGCTGCTCCCCGCGCCTGTGGGGGTGTCGCCTTCACCGTCTGCCGGCGCCGTGCCACCCTGGGCGCCGCGGGCCATGTGCGGGAGATCGCCCGCCTGTCCGGCCGGCCATGGAGAGTGGCGTACCGGCCATCCTGCTTACCCTTCCTTGCTAATGTTCATGCCAATCGACAGGCTGTACGTGTCCGTACGGCTGCCGTACCGACCGGTCACCGGCCCACCGCGGACGTCGTCAGTTGGCGCTACGTCCGGTCCGGCATCCCGGGGCCGGGACGGCGCGAACGGCACCAAGGCGCACCGGAACCGTCCGAGAAGAGATGAGGAAGAAGCATGCGCAAGATCGCAATGGCCATGACCGCCCTGTCGCTCGCCGTGGGAACGGGGATCGCCGCGGCCCCCGGCGCCGTGGCGGCGACGACGTGCCCGAGCGGGGCGGTCTGTATCCGCGAGTTCGGCGGAGACATCCTGAGCAAGAACATCTTCTACAGCTACGGCGCCCACAACCTCGACAACGTCACCGGGTACCACATACTCGCCAACAGCCAGACCGGCGGCGCGGGCTTCGAGCTCTGCCGGGGCTACAACGGCACGGACTGCTCGATCACGTACCGCACCACGGGTGACTACCCCTCGATCGACTTCACGCCGATCAACTCCATCCTCCTCGTGCCGTAGTCGGGCGTAGTGGGCCACCGGCCCGCGGCCGCTCGCCCGCCGGCCTGTGGTGCTCCGGCCGGTCTTCCCGATCCGTGGTCGACTGGCGGGAGACGGCTGGTGCTGCGGGCGGCCCGTTGGCGCGGTAGGCGCCCTCCCCGCGCGCCTGCGAAGTGGGTTCCGGGGGGTGGTGGCGCCGGGGCGGCCTGGCTACGGCAGGCGCGGGATGAGGTCGGTCCCGTAGGCGTCGATGGTGGACTCGACGGCGTCGTGCATGGCGTAGATGGCGAACTGGTCGACGCCGAGGGAGCGGAGCTGTTCGAGGCGGGCGAGGTGGGCGTCGGGCGGGCCGATGAGACAGAACCGGTCGACGATCTCGTCGGGGACGAAGGCGGTGTCGGGGTTCCCGGCGCGGCCGTGGTGGCTGTAGTCGTAGCCCTGCCGGTCCTTGATGTAGGCGGTGAGGGCTTCGGGGACGAGGTCGGAGTGCTCGCCGTAGTGGGTGACGAGGTCGGCGACGTGGTTGCCGACCATGCCGCCGAACCAGCGGCACTGTTCGCGGGCGTGGGCGAGGGCGGCCGGCGAGTCGTCGGCGGTGACGTAGGCGGGCGCGGCGACGCAGACGGTCACCGCGTCGGGGTCGCGGCCCGCCTCGGTGGCGGCCCGGCGGACGGCCTTGACCATGTACTCGGTGAGGTAGGGGTCGGCGAGTTGGAGGATGAAGCCGTCGGCCTGGCGCCCCGTCAGGGCGAGGGCCTTGGGCCCGTAGGCGCCCATCCAGACCGGCAGGGCGGCGCCTTCGCCGACCCACGGCAGGTGCATCTCCGTGCCGTCGACCTCGGCGGTCCGGCCCTCGGCCAGCTCCTTGATGGCGTGCATGGCCTCGGACAGCCGGGCGAGGGTGGCGGGATGCCGGCCGGCGACCCGCATCGCGGAGTCGCCGCGCCCGATGCCGCAGACCGTGCGGTTGCCGTACATGTCGTTGAGGGTGGCGAAGAGGGAGGCGGTGACCTCCCAGGTCCGGGTGGAGGGGTTGGTGACCATCGAGCCGACGGTGAGCGTGCTGGTCTCGGCGAGGATGCGGCTGTAGATGACGAAGGGCTCCTGCCACAGGACGCAGGAGTCGAACGTCCATCCGTGACTGAAGCCGGCCCGCTCGGCGCGGACCATGCGGTCGACGAGCAGGCTGGCGGGCGGGTCGGTCTGCAGCACGAGGCCGATGTCCATGGCGGGCTCCGGAGGTCGGGAGGAGGGGGAACGGGAACCCGCCCGGGCCGTGACCCGGGCGGGCGGAGGGGCAAGGACGGCCGGAGGCCGGGGAGGTGGGCCGGAGGGGCGGGGCTCAGTCCAGGTACCGGCAGGTGTCCCGGCGCAGGAAGGTGCCGTGGCCGGCCCGCCCGAGCCAGGTGCCGTGGTCGAGGACGACCGTGCCCCGGGAGAGGACGGTGCGGGCGCGGCCGGTGAGCGTGCGCCCCTCGTACGCCGAGTAGTCGACGTTCATGTGGTGGCTCGCGGCGGAGACGGTCTGGACGGCGTTGGGGTCGTAGACGACCACGTCGGCGTCGGCACCGGGGGCGATGGTGCCCTTGCGCGGGTGCAGGCCGAACATCCGGGCGGGCGTGGTGCAGGCGATCTCGATCCAGCGGCGGCGGCTCAGTCGCCCGTCGACCACGGCCTGGTGGAGCAGGTCCATGCGGTTCTCCACGCCGGGCAGACCGTTGGGGATCTTCGAGAAGTCGCCGCGGCCGAGCTCCTTCTGCCCGGTGTAGCAGAACGGGCAGTGGTCGGTGGAGACCACCTGGAGGTCGTTGGTCCGCAGGCCGCGCCAGAGCGCCTCCTGGTGCTCCCGGGGGCGCAGCGGCGTGCTGCACACGTACTTGGCCCCCTCGAAGCCGTCGGCGCCCTCCTCGGCGAGGTTGTCCGTGGAGAGGAAGAGGTACTGGGGGCAGGTCTCGCCGAAGACGGGGAGGCCCTCGTCGCGGGCCCGGGCGAGTTCGGCGAGGGCGGAGGCCGCGGAGACGTGGACGACGTAGAGGGGGCTGCCGGCGACCTGGGCGAGCTTGATGGCGCGGTGGGTGGCCTCGGCCTCCAGGAGTTCGCGGCGGACCTCGCCGTGGTACCGGGGGGCGGTGCGGCCGGCGGCGAGGGCCTGTTCGACGAGGACGTCGATGGCGATGCCGTTCTCGGCGTGCATCATGATCAGCCCGCCGTTGGCGGCGCCGCGCTGCATGGCGCGCAGGATGCGGCCGTCGTCGCTGTAGAAGACGCCGGGGTAGGCCATGAACAGCTTGAAGGAGGTGGACTCGCCGGAGTCGACGAGGGCGTCCATCTCCTTGAGGACCGCGTCGTTGACGTCGGAGACGATGGTGTGGAAGGCGTAGTCGACGGCGCACGTGCCGTCGGCCTTGGCGTGCCAGGCGTCGAGACCTTCGCGGAGGCTGCCGCCGACGGGCTGGACGGCGAAGTCGACGATGGTCGTGGTGCCGCCCCAGGCGGCCGCGCGGGTGCCGGTCTCGAAGGTGTCGGAGGCGTGGGTCCCGCCGAACGGCAGTTCCATGTGGGTGTGGGCGTCGACGCCGCCCGGGATCACGTAGTGGCCGGCGGCGTCGATCAGGGTGTCGGCGGTCCAGGCGAGGGCGGCCTCGCTGCCGGTGGTGGCGAGGGCGACGATGCGCTCGCCCTCGATGAGGACGTCGGCGCGGAGTTCCTCGGTGGCGGTGATGACGAGGCCGCCGCGGATGACGGTGCGGGTGGTCATGGTGTGGTCGTCCCCCTCACGCCTCGGCCAGCGGCCCGTACGCGTCGGGGCGGCGGTCGCGGTAGAACGCCCACTGCTGCCGGACCTCCTCGATGAGGCCCATGTCGAGGTCGCGGACGACGAGTTCCTCCTCCTTGTCGGAGGCGACCTCGCCGACGAACCGTCCGCGCGGGTCGACGAAGTAGGAGGTCCCGTAGAAGTCGTTGTCGCCGTACTCCTCGGTGCCGACGCGGTTGATGGCGGCGACGAAGTACTCGTTGGCGACGGCGGCGGCGGGTTGTTCGAGCTGCCAGAGGTACGCGGAGAGGCCGCGGCTGGTGGCGGAGGGGTTGTAGACGATCTGCGCGCCGGCGAGTCCCAGGGCCCGCCAGCCCTCGGGGAAGTGGCGGTCGTAGCAGATGTAGACGCCGACCTTGCCGACGGCGGTGTCGAAGACGGGCCAGCCGACGTTGCCGGGCTTGAAGTAGTACTTCTCCCAGAAGCCCTTGACCTGCGGGATGTGGTGCTTGCGGTACTTGCCGAGGTAGCTGCCGTCGGCGTCGATCACCGCGGCGGTGTTGTAGTAGACGCCGGGCTGCTCCTCCTCGTAGACGGGGACGACGAGGACGAGGCCGAGTTCGCGGGCGAGTTCGGCCATCCGGCGGACGGTGGGTCCGTCGGGCACGGGCTCGGCCCAGCGGTAGTGCTCGGGTTCCTGGACCTGACAGAAGTACGGGGCGTTGAAGACCTCCTGGAAGCCGAGGATCTGCGCGCCCTGCGCGGCGGCCTCGCGGGCGTACCGCTCGTGGAGGGCGATCATGCTCTCCTGGTCGCCGGTCCACCGGGTCTGGACGAGGGCGGCACGGACGATCTGCGACATGGGTACCTCCGCAACTCCGCGGTCCGTCCGGGGGTCGGGCCTGCGGTCTGAGGGTTGACGGGGCGGTTCTGCCTGCGGCACCGCGGACGGCACCGCACTACGGGCCACGTGGAGCGCCGCGCACGGCTCCGCGCGCCGGCGCGTTCCGGCACGACCGTGCACGGTGTCTACGTGCGTAGAAAGTTGGTGCGTCGACCGTAGGCCCGGCCTCGGTCGCCTGACAATACGTCGGACGTAACGCGCCCGGGGCGATCCTGTTACGCGGACACGCGGGGTCTCGTAGATGGGATGAAACGGTCATCTACCCCGGCAGTGCTCGCCTTACTCATTCGGGTGAATCGTGTGCGAGGTGGTGCGGGTCCGGGCAAGAGGGTTGATGATGCTGCTCCGGTCCGTCGCCGGGCGGTCGCCGACGGTGAGCCACCGCCGGTCCCCGGCCCCGGCGTTCGGTCGTTCACGCGTGTGCAGGGGGAGGTGGACGTGACGGCTGTACCCGAGGAGGGCGGAGGCCCCGCGCACCCGGCCCGCTCGTACCCGGCGCCTCCGTACCCGGCGCCTCCGCACCCGGCGCGCCGACGCCCGGTACCGGCGTGGGCCGGAGTCCTGCTCGGGCTCGGCGTCCCGGTACCGGCCGCCCTCGGGTGGCTGCTCTTCGCGCGGTGGACGGCGGACGGCCAGGGCGCCCGGGACATCCGCCTCCAGCTGGCCGGCTCCCGAGCCGCCGCCGCGGCCGTGGTCGCCGACCGGGCCGCCGACTTCCGCGCGTCTCTGGACGCGGACCTCTGGCTGGTCTGCGGCTACTCGGTGACGCTGACGGCCGCCGGGATGCTCGGCGGATACGTGTTCACGCGGCCGCACTGGAGGCTGGTCGCGCTCGTCGCCGGCCTCGCGGGCGTGCTGGCGGGTGCCTGTGACCTCGCCGAGGACCTCCTGCTCGACGCCGGGCTGGGCGGGGGCGGTCCCGGACCGGCGGGCGGTGACACACCCTTCCTGGCGGCGGCCGCGTTCGCCACCGTGAAGTGGCTGCTGCTCCTGCCCGCGGGGGTGGTCGGCACGGTGGTCTGCTCCGCCACCGTCCACCGGGCCGCGCGCGGGGTGCTGCGGCGGCCTGCGGAGGAGACGGCCGGCGGGCCGAACGGCGGGCCGGACGGTGGGACGACCCACGGTCCGAACGGCGGGCCGAACGGCGGGACGAGCGGCGCACCGGAGGCCGGGCCGAGCGCCGTCCACGGCGACGAACCGGACGGCGGACCGGATCACGGACCCGACGGCGGACCCGACGCCGAACCGGACCGCGGACCGGAGCTGATCCCCCCGTGGCCGGTGGCGACGGCGCGGGGCGGACGGTGGCCACCCGGACCTCGGACCCACGGGCCGCTCACCCGACAGGCCCGCTGGCGCAACGCCGCCCGGGTCCCGCCCGGCCGCGAGCACGCCCCGCTCGGTTTCTGCGTCTCCGGCGGCGGAATCCGCTCGGCCTGCGTCACCCTCGGGGCCCTCCAGTCCCTGCGCCCGTGGCTGAAGCAGGCCCGCTACCTGGTCTCCGTCTCCGGCGGCGGCTACACGGTCGGCGCCATGCAGCTGGCGCTCAGCGACTCCGCGCCGGCCTGCCCCGTCCGGGCCGTCTCCGGTCTGACCGCCGACACCGTGCTGGAGCCCGGATCCCCCGAGGAGGACCACCTCCGACGCCACGCCAAGTACCTGGCGGACGGCGCGGGCGAGTGGCTGGTCGCCCTGGGCACGCTGCTGCGCGGCCTCGTCGCGGCGCTCGCCTTGCTGCTCGCCTCCGTCCTGGTGATCGGCCTGGGGCTGAGCCGCTTCTACCACCTCGTACCGCTCACCGACCTGGACGACCTGGCCGCCGTCGGCCTGCACACCCAAGGCCCGGTCACCGGGGGCGGCGTCGGCGGCCCCGGGCTCGGCCCGCTCGCCCTCCGCGCCCCCGCCCTGCTCACCCTGGCCGGGCTGCTGACGGCGGCTGCCCTGGGCTGGCTGCTCTGGCTGCTGACCTTCTCCTGGCTCGGCTGGGACACCCTCCTGCCGCGCGTCCTGCGCCGGTTCTCGCAGGCTGCACTCGCCGTGGCGGCCCTGGTCACGCTCGGCGTCCTGGCCGTACCCGGGCTGGCCTGGGGCGCGGTCCGGCTGCAACAGGCGCTCGCCGTCGGCGCACGGCAGACCGGCGCCGGCATAAGCGCCACCGTGCTGCTCAGCTACCTGGCCCTGCTGCTCGGGATCCTCTGGCACGGCCGGCACGCCATCGAACAAGGGGCGGCGGTGCTCGGCGGGCTGGTCCGCGGCACCCGGCGGATCGGCGGCAGCCTCACCGGGCGGATCGCCGAGTACCTGGTGCTCTGGTCGGCGCTGGCCGCGCTCACCGCGGGCGCGCTGCTGGCGCTCGGCTGGGCGGTGGCCACCGGGCACGCCTGGCCGCCGGCCGCGCAGCTCCTGCTGCCCCTGGTCCTCGGCACCGTCGGCCTCAACCTCGACCAGACCTGGATGGGCCTGCACCCCTTCTACCGTCGGCGCCTCGCCGCCGCGTTCGCCGTCCGCCGCTCGGTCGAGCGCGGTGACGGCGGCCAGGACGGTGCCGGCGGCCAGGACGGCGACGGTGCCGGTGTCAGTGCCGGTGACCGTGACGGCGGGGAGGTGCTCGCCCGGCCGTACCACTTCTTCCGCGAGCAGACCCGCCTCAGCCACTACGGCGCCCGGCACCCCGACTTCCCGCAGGTGATCTTCGCCGCGGCGGCCAACCTCTCCGGCAACGCGCGCACGCCGCCCGGCCGCCGGGCGGTCTCGTTCACCTTCTCGTCCGACTACGTGGGCGGACCGGACGTCGGGTACGCCCGCACCGACCTGCTGGAGCGACGCACCCGGCGGCACATCGGCCGGGACCTCACGGTGCAGTCCGCGATGGCCGTCTCCGGCGCGGCGTTCTCGTCCGCGATGGGCCGTCAGTCGCGCGGCTACCAGGGGCTGTTCGCGATCACCAACGCGCGGCTCGGGACCTGGCTGCCCAACCCGGCGGCGCTCGCCCCGCTCTGGGCCGCCGACCGGGACTGGCGGTACGCGCCGCAGCCCGCCGTCCGCCGGCTCCCCTACCAGCTGCGCGAGGTCTGCGGCCGGTACCCGATGGACGCGCGGTTCCTGCTCACCACCGACGGCGGCCACTACGAGAACCTCGGACTCGTCGAACTCCTGCGGCACGGCGTGCGGACGGCGGTCTGCATCGACGCCAGCGGCGACTCGACCTTCGCCGCCACCCTGGCGGCGGCGATCACCCTGGCCCGCGAGGAGCTGGGCATCACCATCACCCTCCGCGAACCGGACCTGCTGATCCCGGGCAGCGCCGGGACCGCGGGCGCCTCCGGGGGCGGCCCGCACGGGAGCCCCTCCTCCGACGGGGCCGGGCACCCGCCGCTGCGCGGCCTGGCGGCGCGGCTGGCCGACCGGCTCTCCGCCCGGGCGGTGGTCGTCGGTGACATCGAGTACCCGTGGCCGCTCGACCTGGACGACGGCTGCTCCGCGGACGGCGCCGATCCGTCGGCCGCCCGGCGGGGCACGCTGATCGTCGCCCAGGCCGCCCTCACCGCCGGCATGCCGTACGAGTTGCACGCGTACGCGATGACCGACGCGTCCTTCCCGAACGACAGCACCAGCGACCAGTGGTTCGACCACCGGCAGTTCGACGCCTACCAGACCCTCGGCCGGTACCTCGGCGAGCAGGCCGAACCCGCGGTGAAGGCGGCCCTGTCCGGCGCCGGGCCGAGAGCCACGTCCGGGACCCGGGCCGGTTCGGGCTCCGGAACCGGGACCGGGACCCCGGCCGGGACCGCCGCCGATACCGCTTCCGGGGCCGCCCCCGGCATCGGACCGGCGCCCCCGCCGGGGGCCGCGTCGGTTCCTCTGCCCGGGCCCGCTCCGGCGCCGGACGCCGAGGTGGCGGGCGGTCCGCCGACCGGTCCTCCCGCCCCGCCCGATCGGGCGCGCGGCCCGCGACCATGAGGGTGCTCGCTTGACTCGTGCCCGTTCCGTCGGGAAGGATCCGGCGCATGGACTCCGGCACCACTCTGGTCTGCCGCCTGCACGTCGATCTCCGACGCCAGGCGAGTTCCATCTGTGCCTGTTGACCCTGTCCTTCCCCGCCGGCCCCTCCCTGTGACACTCCCCAGGACCCGCGCCGCGCACCCGCTCTCCTGACGCGCCTCCCCGTGTGACCCGCCTCCGGCCGCCCCGTCGGCCCGGCGCACCGCACCCGGGCACGGCCGTACCGCCGCCGCACGGCACCACCCAGCGCCCGCCTTCCCCGAGGACACCCACATGAGCCTGGACCTCGCCACCGACACGCTCGCCTCCGCCGTACCCGTCGCATCCGCCGCCGCCACCTCGGCTGCGGCGTCCCCTGCCACCGCCTCCCCGGCCGCGTCCGCCCCCGGCGCCCCCGTTCCCGGCACGTCCGCCCCCGGCGCCCCCGTCACCGGCGCCTCCACCGCCGGCGCCGACGCTCCCGGCGGCAGCGCGGCCGGGAGAGCGACCGGCACGGCGGCCCCGACCGGGTCCGGCACCGTCGTCACCGAGGAGGGCCGGGTACCGCTCACCCCGAGCGCGCTGCGGGCCGTCGTCCGCGAGCTGGCCGAGCAGCCCGACCAGTGGATCCACCACGTCCGGCTCTCCACCGAGGAGCGCTGGTACCGGCGGCTGGTCGCCGACGACGACCACGAGGTCTGGCTGATCAGCTGGCTGCCCGGCCAGTCGACCGGGTTCCACGACCACGGCGGCTCGCGCGGCGCGTTCACCGTGGCGCTGGGCGAGCTGGAGGAGCTGTCGCTCGGCGGCCCGGAGCAGGGCCTGCTGATCCGCCGGATCCAGTCCGGAACCACCCGCGCGTTCGGGCCCGAGTACGTGCACGACGTCCGCAACACCGCGTCCGGACCGGCGGTCACGCTGCACGCGTACTCGCCGCCGCTCAGCTCCATGGCGCACTACGAACTGCGGGCCGGCGGCCTGGTCCGCACCTCCGAGGAAGGACCCGAACAGTGGTGACCACGATCGACGACCTGGTGGCGCGCTCCCGTGAGGGGGTCCACCGGCCGGGGGCCGAGGAGGCCTACCGGGCCCAGCTGGACGGCGCCCTGCTGGTGGACATCCGGCCGGCGGCGCAGCGGGCGGCCGAGGGGGAGATCCCGGGCTCGCTGATCATCGAGCGGAACGTGTTGGAGTGGCGGCTCGACCCGACGGGCAGTCACCGGATCCCGGAGGCCGCGGGACACGACGTGGCGGTGGTCGTGGTCTGCTCGGAGGGGTACGCGTCGAGCCTGGCGGCCGCCTCGCTGCGCGAGCTGGGTCTGCACCGGGCGACCGACCTCGACGGCGGTTTCGTCGGGTGGGCCGCCGCCGGACTGCCGACGCGTCAGGGCGGCTGATCCCGCGCCAGGACCGTGAAACCGGCGCCGCAGGACGCCGCCGATCCGCCGGCCTCGACGCCGCTGGATCGTCCGCCGTCCTGCGGCGGCCGGGAAATCAGGGACAGGAGGTTCATGAGGTCATAGGCTGATCGGAGTTTCAGCCGGTTCGATACTGGGCAGCCACGCGGGCGGAGGAACGCCCGGGCAGACGACGACGTCACACGCCGCAGTTTGTCGACAAAACGCCACCGACCCGACCGTCCGTCACTCTCCCACCGCCTATCGACCGACCTACACCACCATCGGCGCCGCCACCGGGGGCCGCCGAGACGAGGAAACTCCCCGTGATCAGATTCGACGGCGCGGGCAAGCGCCACCCCGACGGCACCATCGCCGTCGAGGGCCTCGACCTCGACGTCCCCACCGGGCGCACGACCGTGCTGGTCGGCCCGTCCGGCTGCGGCAAGACGACCCTGCTGCGCATGGTCAACCGCATGGTCGAGCCGACCTCGGGGCGGGTCCTGCTGGACGGGGACGACGTCGCCCGCCTGGACCCGGCCAAACTGCGGCGCGGCATCGGGTACGTGATCCAGCAGGCCGGGCTGTTCCCGCACCGGCGGGTGATCGACAACATCGCGACCGTCCCCTACCTGCTCGGCTGGGACCGGAAGAAGGCCCGCGCCAGGGCGGCCGAGCTGCTCGACCTGGTCGGGCTCGCGCCCGAGACCGCCAAGCGGTACCCGTTCCAGCTCTCCGGCGGCCAGCAGCAGCGGGTCGGCGTCGCCCGGGCGCTGGCCGCCGACCCGCCGGTCCTGCTGATGGACGAACCGTTCAGCGCCGTCGACCCGGTGGTGCGGGCCGGGCTCCAGGAGGAACTGCTGCGGCTCCAGTCCGAGCTCCACAAGACCGTCCTGTTCGTCACCCACGACATCGAGGAGGCCGTCCGGCTCGGCGACCAGGTCGTGGTGCTGCGCGAGCAGGGCCGGATCGCCCAGCTCGCCGACCCGCACACGCTGCTCACCGCGCCCGCCGACGAGGACGTCGCCGCGTTCCTCGGCCGTGACCGGGGCCTGCGCGGGCTCGGCCTGCGCTCCGCACGCACCGTCGCCGTGCACCCGGTCCACGACGGGCCGAGGTACGGCGGCTGGGAGCTGGCGCTGGACGACGAGCGCCGGCCGATCGGCTGGATCGACCGGGACGCGGCCTCCGCCGTCCTGCACCCGGCGCCCGGGTTCCACCCCGAGGCCGACACCCTGCGCGGCGCACTGGACGCCGCCGTGCTGTCCCCCTCCGGGGTCGCGGTCGCACTGGACGCCGACGGCCGGGCCACCGGCACGGCGGACCGGGAGGCCGTCCTGGCCGCGCTCGCCGGGGCGCCGACGGTGACGGTCGGACGATCCGCCGGGCCCGGCGGGCCGGACGTGGCCACGCGCGCCGGCGGCACCGGAGCAGGCGAGGCACGAGCGGGCGAGGCCGGCGCCGTAACCGGAACCGGGACCGGGACCGGAAGCGACGCGGACGGAGCCGGCGGTGGACGATGAACCGATCATCCGCTGGTACTGGATCGGCGACCATCTCGGCTACCTCGGCGACCTGCTGGCCGACCACGCCGTCATCGCGCTGCTCCCGGTGCTGATCGGCCTGCTGCTGGCGATTCCGCTCGGCCTCGCCTGCACCCGCTTCCCCCGCCTGTACCAGCCGCTCGCCGCCGTCTTCAACATCGTCTACGCCCTGCCCTCGCTGGCCGTCTTCGTGGTGCTCATCCCCTACACCGGGCTGGCCACCCAGGCCACCGTGATGATCCCGCTCACCTTCTACGCGGTCGCCGTCCTGCTGCCGACCACCGTGGACGGCCTGCGCGCCGTCCCGGACGCGGTCCGGCAGGCGGCCACCGCCATGGGCTACGGGCCGTGGCACCGGCTGGCCGCCGTCGAGCTGCCCGCCTCCGTGCCGTACCTGGTGGCCGGCCTGCGGGTCGCCGCGGTCTCCAGCATCTCGCTCGCCTCGGTCGGCGCCCTGGTCGGCCGCGGCGGGCTCGGCTACCTCTTCATCGACGGGTTCCAGCGCACCTTCCCGACGCCGATCGTGGCCGGCATCGTACTGATCGCCGCACTCGCCCTGGCCGTGGACCTCGTGCTCGTCGGCGCCCGCCGCGTGCTCGCGCCCTGGGCCGTCCGGGAGAAGGGGGCGGGCCGGTGAACTGGCTCAGCTGGCTGGGGGACTTCTTCTCCGCCCCGGACCGCCGGAGCGGTCCGAACGCGATCGTCCACCGGATCGCCGAACACCTGCTGCTCTCCGGCGAGGCGCTGCTGTACGCCGCGGTGCTGGCCGTCCCGCTCGGACTGCTGATCGGCTACACCGGACGGGGCGTCACCGTGGTCACCGCGATGGCCGGCGCCGCCCGCGCCCTGCCGACGCTCGGGCTGGTGACGCTGGCGGTGCTGCTGGCGGGGGTCGGCGACACCGCCGTCCTGTTCCCGCTCGTCGCGCTGGCCGCGCCGCCCCTGCTGGTCGCGGCGGTCGAGGGGGTGCGCGGCACCGACCCGGACGTCCGGGACGCGGCGCGGGGCGTCGGGCTGACGCACCCGCAGGTGCTGTGGCAGGTCTGCCTGCCGTCCTCCCTCCCCACCCTGCTGGCCGGCTTCCGGACGGCGACCGTCCAGGTCATCGCGACCGCGACGGTGGCCGCCTACGTCGGGCTCGGCGGGCTCGGCCGGTACGTCATCGACGGCCTGGCCACCCGGGACTTCGCGATGACGATCGGCGGCGCGCTGCTGGTCGTGCTGCTCGCCGTCGCCGCCCAGTTGTTCTTCGCCCTGCTCGCCCGGTACGCGCTGCCTCCCGGCCTGCGCGCACAGCAGCGGGCCGCGTCGCGGCAGCCGTCGTGACGCCGGACGGCCACCGGAGCGCCCGGGAGGACCGGGCCCTCCGGGCGGTCCGTGCCGCCCGGGGCGCGCCGCGACAGCTCCGCGTTCCGGCCGCCCCGGGCCTCCCGGGGCGGCCGGGGCGGCCGGAGCCCCCACGTCCTCAGACTCCCGACGCACCTGACACCCGACACGTACATCCCGAAAGGACCCGTATCACCATGTCGACATCCGTGCCGCGCAGAGCAACCGGCCACCGGGCCGCCGCCCTCGCCGCCCTGGCCGCACTCGCCCTCACCGCCACCGCCTGCGGCTCCTCCGGCGGCGACCCGCTGGCCGCCGCACCCTCGACGGCCGGCGGCTCCGCCGCGACGGGCGCGGGGTCCGGCGGCACGGTGGTGGTCGGCTCGGCCAACTTCCCCGAGAACGTGCTGCTCGGCTCGATCTACTCGCAGGCGCTCAAGGCCAAGGGCGTCAAGGTCGAGGAGAAGTTCAACATCGGCAGCCGCGAGGTGCTCTACGGGCAGCTGCAGAACGGCAGCCTGACCGTCCTGCCCGAGTACAACGGCGCCCTGCTCGCCTACCTCGGCGGCAAGACGGCCGAGCCCACCAAGGACGCGGTCAACGCCGAGCTGGCGAAGACGCTGCCGGCCTCGCTGGCGATCCTCGACTCCTCCCCCGCCGAGGACAAGGACACCCTGAGCGTCAGCCAGGAGAGCGCCGACAAGTACGGCCTCAAGAGCATCGCCGACCTGGCCGGAAAGGCGGGCGAGTTCACCATCGGCGGCCCGCCGGAGTTCAAGTCGCGCCAGGAGCAGCCGCTCAAGGACGTCTACGGGCTGACCTTCAAGGAGTGGAAGCCCACCGGCGAGACCACCGCCAACGCCGTGAAGGACGGGTCGATCCAGGTCGGCAACGTCTTCTCCACCGACCCGAAGATCGCCCAGCTGAAGCTCGTCGCGCTCACCGACCCGAAGAACCTGTTCGGTGCGCAGAACGTCACCCCGCTGGTCAACAAGGCGAAGGTGGACGCGACGTCGTCGGCCGCGCTCAACGCGGTGTCGGCCAAGCTGGACACGGCCGGCCTGCTGGCGCTGATGAAGAAGGTCGCGATCGACAAGGAGGACCCGTCGGCGGTGGCCAAGGACTGGCTGAAGAGCAACGGGCTCGGCTGACACCGCGTCGCGCGGGGCCGGTCGGGAGGACGGCCCCGCGCGCGGGCGGATCACCCTTGCGCGGACACCTCCGGGGCGAACACCCGGGGCGGATCACCCTTGCGCGGACACCCCGGCGCGGACCTCTCGCGGCCGGACCGCGCCCGCCGCCCTGCCACCCCCAGCCGTCCCCAGTAGCCCCCAGCCGTCCCTCGCCGTCGAGCGCCGATCGGAGGACCGCCCGGAGCCGTCCGGAGCTCCACCCGGAGCCGCCGGGTGACCACCGCCCGACCGGGCCGGTGACCTGGATCTCCGGTTCGGCAGATCTTCCCCTGAGCGGCGCGGACATGACAGTGTGACGACATGCGCACTCGTCTCCTCGCCGCCACCCTCACGGCATTCGCCGCGGTGAGCCTCGCCGCCTGCTCCGGCTCGGAGTCCGGCACCACCGCGGCCGGCGCCTCCGCATCCGGCACCCCCGCCACGTCCACCGGCGACACCCCGACCGCCACCGCGTCCGCCCCGGCCCCGACCGCCACCGGCGGGGGCACGTCCGGAGCCCCGACCGGGTCCGCGACCGGCGCCCCGCCCACCCCGGCGGCCACCCCGGACGCTCCGGGCGCCACCGCGCCCGGCGCGACCGCCGCTCCCGCCCCGAGCTCCCCCGGCGCCGCCGACTCCCCGGGGGCCCCGGCCTCCGCACCGCCCAAGCCGGCCCCGCCCACGGACGCGGGCCTGCCGAGCAAGCCGGCCGCCGACGTCTCCGCCCAACTGGTCGCCGCGCTGGACGCGATCGACCCGGCGATCGTGGGCGGCAAGCCGGAGCAGGCCGTCGACAGGGCTCGCGCCCAGTGCCAGTCGATGTACCAGTTCCCCAAGGACAGGGCCAAGCTGGTCGAGCTCGCCGACCAGCGGTTCACCACACCCGACCGTCCTCAGGGTTTCGGCGCCGAGAAGGCGGAGAAGATCCTCGACGCACTGCGCTCCACCCTCTGCCCGCCGGCCTGAGCCGGTCCGGCAGACCCTGGACGGCCCGGTGTCCTGAGCGCCGGGCCGCCGTGGCCGCGCGCGTCGACCAGCGC
>NZ_JBHXKE010000066.1:0-38534 GCF_042722765.1 Kitasatospora sp. NPDC058406 | reverse complement strand
CGCGAACATCGCGTCGGGCGCCCTTTTCCGTGGACCGCGGCGGCTACGCCTCGCGGCTCAGCATCGCGTCCACCACCCGGGCGGCGGCCTGGCCGTCGTCCAGGTCGCAGTACTTCTCGCGGAACGCCGCGTACCGGTCGGCGTTCTCCGCGGCCACCTCGTCCACCCGGCCCAGCGCGGCGACCAGCTCCTCGGAGGTGGCCAGCAGCGGGCCGGGCGCCTCCTTCTCCAGCGGCAGCGAGAACCCGCGCAGGTTGTCGCGGTAGTGCGCCAGGTCGTAGGTGAAGAACAGGATCGGCTTGCCGGTCGCCGCGAAGTCGAAGACCGACGCCGAGTAGTCCGTCACCAGCACGTCGGCGACCAGCAGCAGCTCGGCGGTGTCCGGGTAGCTGCTGACGTCCCAGACGTAGCCGTTGCCGGCGCCCGGGATCGGCTCGCGCACGTTGGAGTGCCGGCGGACCAGCAGCACCTGGTCGTCGGCCAGCGCGGCCTGCGCCGCCTCCAGGTCCAGCTGCAGGTTCAGCTGGTAACCGCCGTAGTGGCGGCGGCGGTCCTCGCGCCAGGTGGGCGCGTACAGCACGACCTTCTTGCCCTCGGGCAGGCCGAGCCGCTCGCGCACCTGCTCGGCGGTCTTCTCCCGGTCGGGGGAGAAGAACAGGTCGTTGCGCGGCAGACCGCTCTCCAGGATCTCGCCCTTGAAGTCGAACGCGCGACGCAGCACCGGAGCCGCCCAGGTGCTCCCCGCGACCAGCAGGTTCCAGTTCGGGACCTCCTTGGCGAGGCCCTTCAGGTAGTGCGCGTCGGTGAACCAGACCTTCTCGAAGTCGTGGCCGATGTTCTTCAGCGGGGTGCCGTGCCAGGTCTGCAGCACGATCTGCCCGGGCCGGCGGACGAAGAAGTCCGGCAGGTGCGCGCTGGTCACGATGTACTTCGCGGTGGCCAGCGTCTCGAACCACTCGGGGCTCCAGAGCCGGACCGCGCCGGCCGTCTGCGGCAGGTCGGCCTGGAGGTCGTCACTGCCCCACAGGTGCTCCAGCGGCAGGCCGCGGCGGACCAGCTCCTCGTGGATCGCCCGCGGCGAGTCCGCGTAGAGCCCGCCGAGCGCCACGTTGTACAGCACCGTGTCGCGCAGCGGCGCCCGGCGGGCGGCCGGGTAGTCGACCTTCCGCAGCTGGCGCTGGCGCCAGCCGCTGCGCTCCTCCGGAAGCAGTATGTTCTCCGACTCCAGCTGCAGGCCGTCGTGGTGGCGGCGCTCCAGCACGATCCGCTTCCCGCGGGCCTCCACCTCCAGCGGCAGCGAGCCGAAGCACTCGGGCGCGATCAGCGCGTACGAGCTCATGTCCGGGTTGTAGACGACGCCGGCCGGGCGGAACGAGATGTTCCAGCCGCCCTGCGCGAGCGGCGCGTTGCCCGCGAACGAGGCCGTCGGCACGGCCGGCAGCGCGGTCCGGAAGCGGCCGTCCGAGATCTCCACCGGGTAGACGTGCTGCTCCTCGCCCCAGTGGTGGCGTACCAGCAGCTCCCAGTGGTGGTTGCCGGGCAGCGGGAAGGTGCCGCTGAGCAGGAAACCGTCCGCGCCGCGCGAGGTGATCTCGTGGACCACCGGCTGCAGCAGCTGGTCGGAGAGCTGCAGGTAGCCGCCGGGGGAGGGCTTGGAGTACAGCGTGCGCTGCGCCGCGACCGGGGCCTCGGGGTTCAGCAGCACGTTGAGCTGCTCCGGGGCGTTGCGGTCGTCCAGGGCGATCGGGACGCTGAGGCCGTTGGCCAGCTCCAGGGAGGCGTCCCAGCGGTCGCGGGCGCGCTCCTCGGCGATCGGGTCCAGCTTCGCCCAGGCCTCGCGGACGGCGGTCAGCTCGGCCGTCGGGAAGGAGATGTGGAACGGCTGGAGCGTGCCGACCGGGGTGCCCTGCGAGAGCGGGAAGAACAGCTCGCGCTCGGACTCCACGTGGGTCAGCCGCAGCCGCGCCCCGGCCAGCCGGACGCCGGCGCGGGCGGCGCCGGAGATCTCGACCGTGTTGCCGTGCGCGGCCAGCCCGGTCACCCGGACCTGGACGTTCTCGACCCTGACGTAGACGCTGCCGTCGCGGACGAACGGCACGATCCGGACGTCCGGCTCGACCCAGTGCGAGGGCAGGTACAGCGCGGTGTCCGCCCAGCCGGCCCAGATGCGGCCCTTGTAGACGCCGCCCTTGCCGGCGCCGGCCACCAGGACGCGCCAGTTGCCGTCCTTCCACTGGCCCCGGTGCTTGAGCTTCGCCGGGTCGAGGGCGACGGTGAAGCCGGCCCAGTCGCAGTTGTACAGGTCGTGGTGGTTGGTGGCGGTGGCCTCGGGGCTGTACTGGGTCTTCATCGGCACGGCGACGACCCGGCGGCCCTTGGTCTCGCGCAGCACCAGCGTGCGGACCATGTCGAGCTTGTTGGCGGCGCCCAGCTGCTCCGGGTAGGCGTGCCCGGTCAGCCGCAGCCGGCCGCCCTCCCACGCCGACCCGTAGAGCCGGCTGCGGATGACGGTGGAGTTGCGCAGGCTCAGCAGGTTCGACGGCACGCTCTTGCGGCCGCCGCGCAGGAACGGGTAGTCGGCGTACGGGCGCAGCAGGCCCTTGGCGACGACGCCGCCGTTGCTCTCGCCCTCGTACTTGATCTGCTCGACGAACTCGTCGACCCGGCCCTGGAGGGTCAGGTGGTACTTCAGGCGCAGCGGCGCCCGGAGCTTCTTCACCGGGTCCGGGCCGATCGACCGGAGGAGGCGGCTGACGCACTTCACGTAGGCGTCCCGGTACTCCTTGTCGCCGTCCACGACGGACCAGAAGAACATCGGGAGCTCCTCGACGAGGGTGTTCTCGTCGTAGGTGCGCAGGTACTCGGCGAAGCGCGGCTCGGTCTGCTTCTTCAGCCAGCCGCGGACCAGCTCGACCGAGGTGACGCGGTCGATCAGGCCCTTCGGGTTGGTGCGCATCTGCGTGATCGACATCTCGCCGACCTCGCGCTCGCGCCAGTGGTAGATCGGCTCGGAGAGCACGTCCACGCTCTTGGCGAGGTAGTGGTGCGGCACGCTGACCGGCGCGTCCTCGTACAGGATGCCCTCGGGGTAGAGGATGCCCGCCGCGTCGAAGAAGGAGCGGCGGTACACCTTGTTCCACGCGGTGCGGTCGGTGACCAGCGAGGGGATCTCGGTGATGTGCGTCTTGAGCACGGTCTTCGCGAACGGGCGGCTGTGGCCGCCGGACTGGTAGTAGCCGATCGCGCGGAACCGCAGCACGTTGCCGGTGGCGAAGTCCGAGCCGGTCTCGTCGAGCGTGTTGATCATCAGCTCGTACGCGCTCGGCGGCATCGAGTCGTCGCTGTCGACGAAGCAGAGGAACTCGGAGTCCGGGTCGATGTGCCGGATACCCGTGTTGCGGGCCGCGCCGAGGCCCTTGTTGACCTGACGCACCAGGCGGAACCGCGAGTCCTCGGCGGCGTAGGCCTCGGCGAGTGCGGCGCTGGTGTCCTTCGAACCGTCGTCGACCATGACGCACTCGAAGTCGGTGAACGTCTGGGCGGCGATCGAGTCGAGACACTCCACGAGGTAGCGCTCGACGTTGTAGATCGGGACGACGATGGAGAGGCGGGGAGCCATCGGCTACGCAGGCCTTTCTCGGGAAGGAGCGTGGCAGCCCGTTCGGGGTCTGACCGCACTTTGAATCGGTGCGTACGTGCCTGTCGATCCTACCGTCCGGCCCAAGGGGCCCCCGGGCAACCGTGGTCCGCCGGCCACTACCCTGTGCCCATGCCCCGCTTCAGCGTGATCGTTCCGGTCCACAAGGTCGAGGAGTACCTCGTCGAGTGCCTCGACTCGGTGCTCGGCCAGGGTGGTCCGGACCTCGAACTGATCGCGGTGGACGACCGCTCCCCGGACGGCTGCGGCGCGCTGCTCGACGCGGCCGCCGTCCGCGACCCGCGGGTCCGGGTGCTGCACCTGCCGGAGAACGTCGGCCTCGGCCGGGCCCGCAACGCCGGCCTCGACGTCGCCACCGGCGACTACGTGGTCTTCCTGGACAGCGACGACACGATGACCCCCGGCCTGCTCGAGGCCGTCGACGACCGGCTCGCGGCCGGCGGCGACCCGGACGTCCTCGTCTACGACTACGCCCGCACCTACGCCGACGGCCGGATCACCCGGGCCGCCTCCTCGCACGTCTTCGGCGCGGCCTCCCCGGCCGTCTTCGACCTCGCCGCCCGCCCGGACCTCCTCGACCTGCTCCAGGTGGTCTGGAACAAGGCCTACCGGCGCGACTTCGTCACCGCGCAGGGCCTCGCCTTCCCGGCCGGCTACTACGAGGACACCCCCTGGACGTACCCGGCGCTGCTCGCCGCGCGGAGCATCACGCTGCTCGACCGGGTCGGCGTGCACTACCGCCAGCGCCAGGAGGGCGGCAACATCCTGGCCACCGCGAGCCGCCGGCACTTCGACGTCTTCGCCCAGTACGACCTGGTCTTCGCCTTCCTGGACGGCCGCCCCGGGCTGGACCACTGGCGCCCGGTGGTCTACGGCCGGATGCTGCACCACCTCAACACCGTGGTCTCCCGGCCCGGCCGGGTCCCGCCCGGCGACCGCCGCGAGTTCTTCCGCCGCGCTGCCGCGCACTGCGCCCGGCTCCGCCCGGCCGGCTACCGCCCGCCCGCCGGGGTGGCCGGGATCCGGACCGAGCTGCTCGCCCAGGGCCGGTACACCCCCTACCAGGCGGTCCGCGCGCTGGCCCGGGCCCGCCGGCTGGTGCGGCGCTGACGCTCCGCCCGCGGAGCGGGTCGGCGGACCTGCCGGTGCGCCGGGGAGTCTGACGGCCATTCGGGCGACCTGCCGGTATAACCGGACGGGTGGACTTCCTGACCCGCCTTCCGGTGATCGGCCCGCTCGTGGCACGGGTGCTGCACAGCCGCCCGTACCGTGCCTACGAACACTTCACCGCCGTCCGCGGCAACCGGCTGGCCGGCGCGGTCACCTTCTTCGGCTTCCTCGCGCTCTTCCCGCTGCTCACGGTGGCGCTGGCGATCGCCGTCGCCACCCTCAGCGACGCCCGCGTCCAGGACATCCAGGACCGCATCTCCGAGCAGCTGCCCGGTATCTCGGACGCGCTCAACCTGCCCTCCCTGGTGGCCAACGCCGGCGCGGTCGGGCTGGTCAGCGGCGTCCTCCTGCTGCTCTCCGGGCTCGGCTGGGTGGACACCATGCGCACCTCGATCCGGGACGTGTGGCAGCTGCCCGACGAGGAGGGCAACCCGCTGCTGCGCAAGGGCTGGGACTGCCTGGTGCTGGGCGGCCTGGGCGTGGTCTCGCTGTTCTCGCTGGGGGCCTCGGCCGCGGGGACGACGCTGGCCGGCCGGATCGCCGACTGGATCGGCCTGGGCCGCGGCGGGCCCGGCGGCTACCTGCTCACCGGCGTGGGCCTGCTGGTCGCGGTCGCCTCGGCGATGCTGCTCTTCGCCTACCTGCTGGCGCCGTTCGCGCGGATCGGCGGGCAGCGCCGGCGGGTCGTGCTGCAGGGGGCGCTGATCGGTGCTGTCGGCTTCGAGCTGCTGAAGATCCTGCTCTCCTCCTACCTCGGCTCGGTCGCGGGGAAGAGCCTCTACGGCGCCTTCGGGGTGCCGGTGGCACTGCTGCTCTGGATCAACTTCGTCTGCCGGCTGCTGATGTACTGCGTGGCCTGGACGGCGACGGCCGACCCGGAGGCCGCCCGGGACCGGGTCCGCGAGCGGGCCCGCGCGATGGTCGAGGCCGCCGACGAGGCCGTCGACCAGGCCGCCGACCCCGCGAAGCCAGGAGCGAAAGCCGGAGCGACGAAGGCCGGAGCGGAGGCCCCGGCCGGAGACGCTGCGGACGGCGGCACGGACGGCGGGCGTGAGAGCGGCCCCGGGGGCGAAGCGGACGGCGGCGCGACGGAGGCCCGGCCCCGGACGTGAGACCGGGCCCCGTCACGGGTTTCAGCCGCCGGCGGCGCGCCGCCGGTTGAGCAGCAGCAGCCCGGCGGCGCCGCCCGAGGCGAGGGCGAGCGCGACGGCGATCCAGCCGACCGGGCCGAGCCCGCCGCCGTCGCCGCCAGTGTGCGCGGCGGATGCCGTGTCCGCGGCGGTGGTCGTGGCGGCCGGCGAGGGGTGCGGCGGCGGTGCGGGTGCGCCGGCGGCGCCGCCCGCCTGGCCGGTCGGGACCGGTGCGGCGGTCTCGCCCTCCTCGACCAGCTTCCCGACCGGGCTGACCTTGCCGGCCGCGGCGAAGCCCCAGTCCAGCAGCGCCGCCGTCTCGTCGTAGACCTTCTGGTACGAGGTCGGGTGCATGACCGTCACCAGCAGGGTGCGGCCGTCCCGCTCGGCGGCGCCGACGAAGGTGGAGCCGGCGTTGGTGGTGAAACCGTTCTTCACGCCGATCAGGCCGGGGTACTTGCCGAGCAGCCGGTTGGTGTTGGCGATCCCGAAGCTGCCGCGCTGCCCGGTGTTCTTGTCCACCGCGCCGGGGAACAGCATGTCGCGGGTGGCGCAGTACCCGCGGAAGTCGGGGTTGCGCAGCCCGGCGCGGGCGAACAGGGTCAGGTCGTAGGCCGAGGAGACCTGGCCCTCCGAGTCGTAGCCGTCCGGCGAGACCACCCGGGTGTCCCGGGCCTGGAGCGCCTCCGCCCGGGCCTGCATCTCGGCGACGGTCTGCTGGACGCCGCCGTTCATGTGCGCGAGGACGTGCACCGCGTCGTTGCCGGAGCTGAGGAAGACCCCGCGCCAGAGGTCCTCGACCCGGTACTCCAGGTCCTCCTTGATGCCGACCAGGGAGCTGCCGGCGCCGATCCCCTGGATCTCCGCGTCCGCGACCTTGTGCACGGCGTTGCGGTCGAACTTGGGCAGCACGGTGTCGGCGAAGAGGATCTTGAGGGTGGAGGCCGGGGCCAGCCGCAGATGCGGGTTGCTGGCCGCCAGCACCTCGCCGGACACCGCGTCGGCGACTATCCAGGACTGCCCGGTGAGATCGCCCGGCAGGGCCGGGGCGCCGGCCAGTGGCGCCACCTGGACCCCGGGGAGGCCCAGCCGTTCGCCGCCGACCGCGGCCGGCGGCGGTGGTTCGTTCGGGGCCGCGACGGCCACCGGGGCGGCGAGGAGGAGCGGAAGGGCCGCGACGGGCGCGGCGATCACACGTGCGAGCTTCGAGCAAGTGGGCACCAGCAGACGGTACCCAGTGCAGGCCCCCGCCGTCCGCCACTCCGTCGTCCTCCGCCGCAGGAGGGGCCCGCCGTACTCCGAACGGCCGCCCGCGCATACTGGGGAGGCACGTCGTCTTCACCGCTCCGCCGCCTTCACCGCGTCGCCCCGCCGCCCCACCGCCCCACCGTCCCACCGAGGAACGCCCCATGAAGCTCAGTCGCCGCACCTCCTGGTTCCTGACCGCCTTCGGCGTCTGGTCCATGATCATCTGGACCGCCTTTGATGAGAAGGTACCTAGCAAAGCTTCGGCAAAGCGGAAAGCGCAGGTCAGACGGTGCGGCAAGCTCAGAACATGGCAACCTTCCTCGCTCCGGGCATCCCCTCGGACCAGCTAGACGTCGTCCGGGTCGGGCTGTACGCCCGTCAGTCCAGCAAGCGGCCGGACGCCTCCGAGGCGTCGCCCGAGGCACAGCTGAGCGCCGGTCACGCCCTGGTGGCCGCACGCGCCACCAGCAAGTGGCAGGTGGTCCGGGAGTACAAGGATGTGGGCAAGTCGGGGTGGGACCCGAAGGTTGTCCGGCCGGACTTCGAAGAAATGATGCTCTCCGTCGAACGCGGGGAATTGGACGTCATTGTTGTCAATGAGCTTTCGCGCCTGACCCGGCAAGGCGCTTACGAAGCCATGACGATTGACAAGAAGCTGCGCGAGTACGGCGTGCGACTTGTCAGCGTTCAGGAGCCGTTCCTTGACACCAGCAATCCTGTCGGTGAGGCAGTTTTTGCGCTCATCGCTGCGCTGGCCAAGCAGGACTCCGATATCAAGGCGGCCCGCACCGCCGGCGCAAAGGACGAGATTCAAGCCGTCGGTGGACGCCACTCCTCCACCCCACCTTTCGGGATGAAGGCCCGCCGCGAGATGATCGGAAAGCTCACCGTCACCACGCTTGAGCCCAATGAGGATCATTGGGAGGAAGCGGGGATGGCCTACGCCGAGGTGGTCCGGAAACTGGTTGGCCTGGCGTTCAAGGGGTACGCCTACAACCGTATTGCGGCAACCATGAACCAGGAAGGCGTACCCGCCCCGGGCACCACGGCGCAGCGCAACACCGAAGCACGCAAGAAGGCCGTCCTGGAACGCGGATTCCCTGGCAGGCAGCGGACTGGGATCATTTGGCGGGCGCAGACCGTGCGTCACATCCTCACGCATCCCTGTATCGGAGGGTTCGCCTCCGCACGTCTCCCAAAGGGCCCCAAGGGTACACTGACCAACGTCATTGCCCGGGACGGGTCAGGGGCCCCTCTTACGCCACACAAGGGCATCATCCCCGGCCAGACATGGCTAGAGCTTCAGGAGAAAATCGGTCAGCGCGGCCTTGCTGAGCGGCAGTACGAGAACAGCGTGCCGGAGCTGCTTTCGGGGTGGAAGTTCTCCCGCTGCGCGTTCCTGCTCACAGTGGATCGTACGGTTGGGACGTGGCCCCAGGAGCTTCCACTAGCCGAGGTGCGGCGTGGTCCTGCCGTCTAGAAAGTGTCGGAGTCGAAGGCGCTGTGTGTGGTGCATCGGTAGATCACCGATGCCTTCAGGCGCGACGAACCGAAGGTCTGTGGACTCGTCAGAGATGCGCAGTTCACCGCCCGTGATTCGGGCCGTGAAGCAGACGTTGAACTGTTGTCGAACCTCGCCATCCGAATAGGCGATGACATGCCGAGGGTCTGTGTAGGTACCGACCAGTCCCGTGATCTCTACATCGAACCCGGTCTCCTCGCGAACCTCTCGCACCGCAGTGTCCGGAAGGGACTCGCCAAGATCCATCGCTCCGCCAGGCAGGGCATACAGTCCGTTGTCAGTACGTCGTTGGAGCAGGATGCGTCCAGCCTCATCCGTGACAACGGCGGAAGCCGCGACCACCAGCCGGTTTGGCTTGGGCGCGTTGGGGTCGTCGTAGTACTCGGTCCGTGCCATGTCTCAGCTCTCCTCGACTGGTTGTGATGCGCTCCACACCGCATCGAAGCTCGAAGCGTAGGTGTCGAACATCGTGCCCGCACCCGTCCGGCGGAGATGCCAGACCGGAGCACCGAAGGCGTTCACGCCCCAGACGTGGGCATTCACGAGAAGGTGATCGTCTGCCCGGTACAGGCTGTTGTAGAGCGTGGTCCCATGGGTGCGGATCTCGATACCGGGAGTGCCGATGAGTGGGCGGTAGTGCATCAGTGCGAGGCGGCATCGGGACTCGATGCCGTGGCCGAACCTCTCCTCTTCGCCGCGCTGTCTTACGTTCTCGCTCTCGGCGTCACCGAGGGCGATGCGGACCACGCAGCCATCGGCGGCACGCTCGCGAAGGAGATCGTTGAGCCTGGGGTACGCCTCGTGGAGGAACACGGCAGCGTAGACCAACACGTCAATGCGTTCAGCAGCCTTACCAAGCAGATCAACGAAGACGGACACCGGCAAGTCAGCCCGCTGCTCGTACAGCGCCACGAGCTCGGGGCTTATCGCCCGTGCGGCTCGTGGCTGCCGCAGGCTCGGCCACAGTGCGAACATGTCTACTCCCAGGGCTTCGGCCGCCAGACGCGCTGTCCCTAACCGGGGCGTCCTGCTTTGGTTGGCCCACCGCTCAACCGACTTGGTGTCCACGCCGGCCTTCTCGGCGAGGGCGGCACATGTCCAACCACCCGACACCATGACGCTCTTCAGTCTCTCGTTCGGCATCTCGCTTGTCTCCCCGCAGGCACCGGTCCTTTGCTAGGGACGTTCTATCGCGCGAGGGACGTTCAGAAGTGTCCTTTGCGCGAGGTTTCACCGTCCCGGGCGGTTGCCGGATCTTGGGGGCAACTCGGCGGGAGGAGCGACCAATGACGGCCAAGACGGGTAGCGGAAGCACGCTGCCTGAGTACAGGGCGGCGCGTCGCCAAGCGAAGGGGACCTTCAACCCGCTTGACGACTACGACGCTGAGGTGTCGGCCCGGGTGACGGTTGGCGGCATCCTGCGGGAGTGGCCCGCCTGCACCTGCGGCACGGACAACTGTCCCGACAAGGGGGCCTCGTGATGCGGCCGGGGGGGGGGCCTCTGAAGCCCCCGCAGTGTGCCCGGTGGGCCGGTCGTTCGCTCGCATGGCCGCCGTGTTCGCTGAGGCCCCCGCAGAGCTTCAGGACATGGATGCCATGCGCGACATTCAGAAGCCCCGGGACAAGCACATTGCGGAGTGCACCAAGGGGTGCGCGCCGTGAGGATGCTTCCTGAAGCCCCCGCGCGGGCCGTCAGCACAGAGTGCCCGGGGTGTGCCTACTTCGACGAGATCGAAGCGCAGTACCCGGCCGACAAGAACCCGACCATTGCCAGACACCTGGGCCGGTGGCGGCAGCAGCACGCAGGCGACTGAGAGTGCTTGAACCAGGAGGCAGACCCGGATGAGTGATGACCGGGACGGCGTTCAGGTGCCCCCTGAGGGCCCCACGGAGGGCTCAGAGCCCGTAGACCCGTTCGCTTGGATCATGGCCCATCCTTGGCCCCGAGAGCGGCCTGCCGGGCCCCGCCCGGTTCTCACTCTGGAGGAACACTCTGCTGCGTCCCTGACGCCGGAGGAGCGGCAGCGCCGGGCGGTGCTGCTGGCCCGGGTCCGTGAGGCGAACTACCCGAGGCGCTGACGCGCCCAGAAGACCCCCGTCCTGGTCACCTGGGGAAGGAATCGGCCGGGACGGGTCGTACGACCCGGCGGGCGAGCGCCGGTTGGGCCCAACGGCACGGAGGTACTGAGATGGGGAAGCACGGCGGCGGCACCGGCGACGGCAAGGGTGGCAAGCAGCAGGACGACAGCAACAAGGGCTCCGGGCACGGGGGTGGCGGGTCCGACGAGGGCGGCAACACCTCGGACGGCTCGTCCCCGGCGGGCGGCAAGTGACCGGCGAGACGCGCAAGGAGGCGGGCCCTCAGGGGCTCGCCTCCGCGCTGGTGGCCAGCGGCGCGCTTTCCTCGGACTGGCTTCCGTCCTTCAGGGCCGTGCCCCGTGAGCTGTTCGTCCCGGATCGCATCTGGCCGGGCATCGCGGACGGCACGAAGCAGAACCCCGTGGTGCGCCGGTCGCAGGACCCCGAAGCGTGGCGAAGGGCGGTCTACTCGGACATCCCGCTGACCACGCAGTGGGACGACGGGGACCACGCGGGTGACGGGCTCGGTACCACCCCCAGTTCATCCAACTCCATGCCCACGATGGTGTTCTCGATGCTCCGAGATCTCGACGTGCGCCCCGGTGACAGGGTGCTGGAGGTCGGAGCCGGCACGGGGTGGAACGCGGGCCTGCTGGCCCACCGCCTGGGCAGCCCCAACGTGGTCACCGTCGAGTACGACGCGGACGTTATCCGTGGCGCACGGGAGAACCTTGATCGGGCCGGACTTGAGCCGACTGTGATCGAGGGCGACGGACGGCAGGGCTGGCCGGAGGGCGCTCCCTACGATCGGATCATCGCCACGTGCTCCTTGCTGGAGATCCCTCCGGCGTGGCTGGAACAGACGGCGCCCGGCGGGGCCATCCTCGCCCCGTTTGGCACCGAGTACGGCGGCGAGCAGATCGTCCGGCTGACCGTGAACGACGACGGGACCAGCGCGAGCGGCAGGTTCACCCGGAGTTCGGCGTTCATGCGGCTGCGCCAGCAGCGCACCGACCGGCCGCCCTTCGAGGACTACCTACGTGGTCAGGAATGGCCTGCCGACGCCGAGAGAAGTACCACCGCCCTGGCCCCTCCAGACACAGGTGGGTGGTTCGAGCTGTTCGTCATCGGGGCGGCTGTGCCCGGGACGTTCTGGCGGGCGGAGCGCTACGACAACGGCGCGTACACGCTGTGGCTCTACAGCCGGGACGCCCGGTCGTGGGCCTCCGCCGACTATGAGCGGGACCGCGCGGAGTACGAGGTGTACCAGTCCGGCCCCCGGAACCTATGGGACGAGGTGGAGGCCGCCTGGCGCTGGTGGGATGACCAGGGCCGACCTGGCTTCGACCGGTTCGGGCTCACGGTGACCCTGGACGGCCACACGGTGTGGCTGGACAGCCCGGAGACCCCGGTGCCGGTCCGAGGCTGAGCCAGAACGGCCCCGTCCCTGCGCTGCCCCAAAGCGCATGGGCGGGGCCGCCGTTCCTGGCGAAGGACTCCGCCTACTTCTCGGCGCGGCGGGCCGCGAGAATGCCCCGGAGGCCGATGACGCCGACGGCCGTACCGAGGAAGAACGAGGTGATGGCGAGGAGCAGGTGGACCCAGAAGAAGGCAGTCGGCTGGGAGTGGTCGCCGTTCACGAACGCCTGCCCGCCGGAGTCCTTCCAGAGGTTCTTGGCGAAGGTTGACCAGATCACCCAAGACCACACGCCGAATGCTGCGAGGAACCAGGAGACGGGGCGGGTGAGCTTCACGGGGATGTCCTTCATGAGGGGAGGCGTTCCCTCCAGTATGTGACCCGCCCCTGTTCGGCTGACCGGCGGGGAAGCTTCCGATTCTTCTAGGTGGCTTCCATTCAAGAACCTCTGGAAGGACTCCGGCGGCCAGGCCTTCGTCGACGGCGACCACGGGCAGCCCACCGCCTTCTTCTGGATCCACCTGCTGCTCGCCGTGACCTCCTTCGCACTCGGCGTCGCCGTCGGCGCGGTCGGCGTCCGCGGCCTGCGCGCCGCCCGGCGGGAGCCGGTCGCCGGCTGACGCGATACCCGGTTGCCTGACGGTCCGGCAGGCTGGAAGTATCCCCACCGCTCGATCGCGATCGAATCTTCTTTCGCGTCCTTCATCGCACCAAGGGTGGGGTACTCCATGAAGCCTGCGCACCTCCGTCGGCTCGGCGGGGCGGCTGCCGTCGCCGTGGCGGCAGGTCTGCTCGCCGCGCCGACCGCCGGCGCGGCCGAGACCGGCCTCCGGGTCACCGGGACCACCGCGTCCCCGCGGCCCGGGAACGTTTCCGAGGGCGTCGTCACCGACGCCTGCGACGCCACCACCGCACCCGGCTGGATCGGGCGGACCACCGACGGCCCGACGCTCAGGGCGACCGTCGCCTCGGACACCGCGGGCACCCTCTCCGCCCGCTTCTCGGTCCGGGACCTCACCGCGGACGGCGCCGCCGTCTTCAGCGCCGTCCGCGAGGCCTCCGCCTGGAGCAAGGAGGCGACCACCCTCGTCCCCGGCCTGGTGGACGGCCACGGCTACGCCTGGAACGCCCGCGCCCTCCAGGGCCACAAGATCTCGGCGGCGTCCCCGGACTGCCACTTCAAGGTGGACCTGACCAGCGCCCAGCCCACCGTCTCCTCCCCGGACTTCCCGCCGCTCGGCTCCGGTCAGACGCCCGGCAAGTACGCGGGAGAGACCGCCGCCTTCGTCATCAGCGGTACCGACCCGGCCCCCGCCGGCGGGGGCGAGGCCTCGGGCCTGGCCTGCTACCGGTACGCCTTCAACGACAGCCTCCTGATGTCCGGCGGCTGCGACAGCGGCGCCAGCGTGAAGCCCGGCCCGGGCGGCACCGTCACGCTCAACGTCAAGGTGAGGGACTGGGGCACCAACGTCCTGTACGTCAAGGCGGTGGACAACGCCGGCAACAGCAGCTTCCACACCGGCTACCACTTCTACGCCCCCTCGGACCCGCGGCCGAAGGACCTCGGCGTGCTGCGCTGAGCCTTCTCCGGGTACCGCGAAGGCCCCGTCCGATCGTGAGATCGGACGGGGCCTTCGTCAGGGAGCGGGGATCAGAAGCGACGGGTGACCAGCGCCCGCTTCACTTCCTGGATCGCCTTGGTGACCTCGATGCCACGCGGGCAGGCCTCCGAACAGTTGAAGGTGGTCCGGCAGCGCCAGACGCCCTCACGGTCGTTCAGGATCTCCAGCCGCTGCTCCGCACCCTCGTCGCGCGAGTCGAAGATGAAGCGGTGCGCGTTGACGATCGCGGCCGGACCGAAGTACTGGCCGTCGTTCCAGAAGACCGGGCAGGACGACGTGCACGCGGCGCACAGGATGCACTTGGTGGTGTCGTCGAACCGCTCGCGGTCCTCGGCGGACTGCAGGCGCTCGCGGGTCGGGTCGTTCCCCTTGGTGATGAGGAACGGCATGACGTCCTTGTACGCCTGGAAGAACGGGTCCATGTCCACGATCAGGTCCTTGAGGACCGTCAGGCCCTTGATGGCCTCGATCGTGATCGGCTTCTCCGGGTTGACGTCCTTGACCAGGGTCTTGCACGCCAGCCGGTTGCGGCCGTTGATCCGCATCGCGTCGGAGCCGCAGATGCCGTGGGCGCAGGAACGGCGGTAGGTGAGGGTGCCGTCCTGCTCCCACTTGATCTTGTTGAGCGCGTCCAGGACGCGCTCCTTCGGGTCCATCTCCAGCTGGTAGTCGACCCACACCGGGTCCGGGTGCTCCTCCGGGTTGAACCGGCGGATCCGGAAAGTGACGGTGATCAGCTTGACGGCCCCGCTCTCGGCCGCGTCCAGAGCGGCCGAGTGCTTCTCCACGGTCGGAGTGCTCATCAGTACTTACGCTCCATCGGCTGGTAGCGGGTCGTGACGACCGGCTTGTAGTCGAGGCGGATGGAGGTGGTGCCGTCCGCGGCAACCTCCTGGTACGCCATGGTGTGCTGCATGAACTTCACGTCGTCACGGGTCGGGAAGTCCTCGCGGTAGTGACCGCCGCGCGACTCCTCGCGGGCGAGCGCGGAGACGGCCAGGACCTCGGCCAGGTCGAGCAGGTTGCCCAGCTCGACGGCCTCCAGCAGGTCCGTGTTGTAACGGAAGCCCTTGTCCTGGATCGCGACGTTCTTGTACCGCTCGCGCAGCGCGGCGATGTCCTCGACCGCCTGCTTGAGGGTGGCACCGGTGCGGTAGACCATGGCGTTGGTGTCCATGGTCTCCTGCAGCTCCTTGCGGATCACCGCCACGGACTCGGTGCCGGTGGACTCGCGCAGGTTGTCGACCAGGGCCTGGACCTTCTCGGCCGGGTTCTCGGGCAGCTCGGTGTAGCCCACCGTCTGCGCGTAGTCGGCGGCGGCGATGCCGGCGCGCTTGCCGAAGACGTTGATGTCCAGCAGCGAGTTGGTGCCCAGGCGGTTGGCGCCGTGCACGGACACGCAGGCGACCTCGCCGGCCGCGTACAGGCCGGGGACCACGTCGGTGTTGTTGCGCAGCACCTCGCCCTCGACGTTGGTCGGGATGCCGCCCATGGCGTAGTGCGCGGTCGGCTGGATCGGGATCGGGTCCGTGTAGGGCTCGATGCCGAGGTAGGTGCGCGCGAACTCGGTGATGTCCGGGAGCTTGGCGTCCAGCTGCTCCGGCGGCAGGTGGGTGAGGTCCAGGTAGACGTGGTCGCCGTCCGGACCGCAGCCGCGGCCTTCGCGGATCTCGGTGTAGATCGCGCGGGAGCAGACGTCACGGGACGCGAGGTCCTTCATGACGGGGGCGTAGCGCTCCATGAAGCGCTCGCCGTCCTTGTTGCGCAGGATGCCGCCCTCGCCGCGGGCGCCCTCGGTGAGCAGGATGCCCATGCGCCAGATGCCCGTCGGGTGGAACTGGAAGAACTCCATGTCCTCCAGCGGCAGGCCGCGGCGGTAGACCAGGGCCTGGCCGTCACCGGTGAGGGTGTGGGCGTTGGAGGAGACCTTGAAGAACTTGCCGGTGCCGCCGGAGGCGAAGACGACCGACTTGGCCTGGAAGACGTGGATCTCGCCGGTGGCCAGCTCGTAGGCGACGACGCCGGCGGTCTTGCCCTCGTTGAGCAGCAGGTCGAGGACGTAGAACTCGTTGAAGAACTCGACGCCGTGCTTGACGCAGTTCTGGAACAGCGTCTGGAGGATCATGTGACCGGTGCGGTCGGCCGCGTAGCACGAGCGGCGGACCGGGGCCTCGCCGTGGTTGCGGGAGTGGCCGCCGAAGCGGCGCTGGTCGATCCGGCCCTGCTCGGTGCGGGAGAAGGGGAGACCCATCTTCTCCAGGTCGAGGACGGCGTCGATGGCCTCCTTGCACATGATCTCGGCGGCGTCCTGGTCGACCAGGTAGTCACCACCCTTGACCGTGTCGAAGGTGTGCCACTCCCAGTTGTCCTCCTCGACGTTGGCGAGGGCGGCGCACATGCCGCCCTGGGCCGCGCCGGTGTGGGACCGGGTGGGGTAGAGCTTGGTGAGCACCGCGGTGCGGCTGCGCTGGGTCGACTCGATGGCCGCGCGCATGCCGGCGCCGCCGGCGCCGACGATGACGGTGTCGTACTGGTGAATCTGCATGGGGGTTCTAACTCGCCTCTGGCCTCTGCCGATTGCCGATTAGATGTTCGGGTCGAAAGTGAAGATCACCAGGGTGCCGAGCAACACGGTGAAGACCGTGGCGGCGCCCATGAGGCCCTTCAGCCAGAGCCGGGTGGAGTCCTTCTCGGCGTAGTCGTTGATGACCGTCCGCATGCCGTTGGAGCCGTGGAGCATGGCCAGCCAGAGCATCAGGAGGTCCCAGCCCTGCCAGAACGGCGAGGCCCAGCGGCCGGCCACGAAGGCGAAGCCGATCTTGGAGACGCCGCCGTCGAGCACCAGCATGATCAGCAGGTGGCCGAGGATCAGCACCACGAGGACGATGCCGGACAGGCGCATGAAGAGCCAGGCCAGCATCTCGAAGTTGGTACGGGTGCGGCGCGGGGTCTTCTTCGTCCGCTGGCGCGCCGGCTCGATCACGAAGTCGTCGGCGGGGTTGCCCGTGCCGAGACCCTTGCCGGTGTGCGCCTGGGCGGAGGGGACCACCAGGGCGTCGGAGATTTCCGTGGACATGTCTCAGATCACTTCCCGAACCAGGAGGTCAGCGTGTGCTGCAGGATCGGGTAGAAGGCGCCGGCCATCAGGACGACCCAGACCCCGACCACGGACCAGAGCATCTGCCTCTGGTACTTCGGGCCCTTCGACCAGAAGTCGACGGCAACGACCCGCAGGCCGTTCAGGGCGTGGAACAGGATGGCGGCCACCAGGCCGTACTCCATCAGGTTCACGAGTGGCGTCTTGTACGTCTGAATGACGGTGTCGTACGCCTCGGGGGACACGCGCACCAGTGCGGTGTCCAGGACATGTGCAAACAGGAAGAAGAAGATGAGGACGCCGGTGACTCGATGAGCCACCCAGCTCCACATGCCTTCCCGGCCGCGGTACAGCGTTCCAGCCGGCACGGAAAAACCCTCCGGAAGCGATTGGGGGCTCGGCCGGCTTCGGTGTCGGTCAGCCCGGCCGGGTACGGTCCACCGGCCGCGAGCATCCTATCGACGCCGTGTCGGGAACCGCCTCCGGGGGCCCGAGGTGTGATCAATCAGGCACGACTGGCCTAGTCGGGCGGGAACCCGGGCGTCGGTTGTTACGGAAAGTGATGGTTCGGGCGCGCTACCGTGCGCACCCCCCGAACCCTGCCGCCGACACCCTGCCGAGGCCCCCGTGCTGCCCTCCCCTCCCCGCCCCTCGCCCGTTCCGCCGCCCCGTCTCCCGCTCCGCCGTTCGCCCCGCCTATCGCTCAGGCCCTCGACCCGCCCGCTGTCCGGCCTGGTGCTCGGCGCCCTGCTCCTCGCCACCGGCTGCGCCACCGTGGACGGCTCCGCCGACCGGGCCCGGGGCGGCGGCCCGGGCCGGGAGCTGTCGGCGGCCGAGCTGCGCGCGGCCGTGGTGACCGACGCCGACCTCGGCCCCGGCTACACGGTCACGGTGATGACGCCGGGTCACGGCGAGACCGGCTCGGGGGGCGGGCGGGAGGTCGCCGACCTTCCGGTGTGCCAGCCGCTGCTGGACGCGGTGACCCCGGCGGTGGCGGCCGGCGCGGCCTCGGCCCCGCCCGGCCCGGCGGCGCCGTACGCGGAGACGGACGTGGGCGTGGCGCGGGCCGCGGACCCGGAGGGGAGCGTCTACGGGGGGCTGCTCGGCTACCGGGGCGACCGGGCGGCCCGGCTGCAGGCGGAGCTGGGGGGCCTGTTCGGTCCGTGTGCGGACTTCACCTCGACGGCGCCGCCGCCGCCGGCGGAGAAGGGGCGCAAGGAGGTGCGGACCCGGCACCGGCTGAGCCGGAACGACACGCCCACGCCCGGGGGAGCCGACGCCGTGACCGGATTCACCCTCACGAATGAATCGGGCTCGGTGGTGCTCGCTCAGCGTGCGGTGCTGGCGCGGGTCGGTCCGGCGCTGGTGGTGTTCAGCACGGTCGGCGTGGGCCCGGCTCCGGCCCCCGAGCCGGACGGGCGGATCGTCGGCCAGCAGGTGGCCAAGCTGCGGGCGGCCCAGAAGGGCTGAGCCGCCCGGAGAACGACCGGGCGGCTCAGCGGGCCGAGGCCCCGGAGTGGGTGGCGACCAGGTGTTCCAGGCGGGTGAGGGCGATCCGGCGCAGTTCGTCGGACGCCACCAGACGCTCCTCGTCCCGGTCGTTGGCGAGCCGGGTGCGGATCGAGCTGAGGACGGTGTCGAGCATCTCCTCGGGGACGACGTTCTCCAGGCAGACCACGAAGACGTGGCCGAACCTGGCCTCGTAGGCGGCGTGGGCCGCCCGGAGCGCGGTGTGCGCCGCCTGGCTGCCGGGTGCGCGCATGCCGAGGAGCGGCTGCGGCATCCAGCTCTCGTCCGCCAGCGCCTCGGCCAGGTCGGCCGGGCGCAGGTCGTACGAGGCCTCGCTGGCGGCGGCCAGCAGGGACTCTATGTCGGGGTAGGGCCGGTGCGCGGTGAGCCTGAGGGCCCACCGGTGGCTGCCGCAGCAGGCCAGCAGGGCCTCTTCGGCGGCGCCGGCGTCGGCCTCGTTGAAGCGGTGCAGTCCGAGGAGGGTCGGCTCGGTCCGGGGGTCGAGCCGCTGTGACGGAATGTCGCTGGCCAGCGGGTCCTCCTCGTGAGGGCGGGAAGGGGCCGGTGAAGTGGTGGTGAAGTCAGGTGAAGTATGAGGCTGCGGGGCGGCGTCCAACGCCCCTCCGTCAGCGACTCAAAGGTAGTTGAGCGGTCATCAGTTGGGGAGAGCGCACGCGGATTTCATCCGAACGAGCTATCAAGTTGTGACGTTGACACCTCGGTGTCAGCGCCCTCCCCATCTTCATCTGCTACGACGTGCCGTCCCCCGTGCCCCTTCCGTCAGCACCGCGTTCCACGGGGTCGCTCCGCACGGCGCCCGGCAACGCGTCAGGAACACCTGGTCCCGGCGGCCGGGAGCGTTCCCTCGGTGAGGTAGGCGGCGTAGGCCGCGTCGATGCAGCCGTTGCCCTTGCCGAAGGCGCCGTGGCCCTCGCCGACCCGGGTCAGCAGGGTGGCGTTGGCGAAGCCCTTGGCCAGCGACTCGGCGGCGGCGTACGGGGTGGCCGGGTCCCCGGTGGAGCCGACGACCAGGATCGGCGCGCTGCCCTCGGCCCGGACGGTGTGCGGCTTCTCGGGCGACCTGAACGGCCAGCCGGTGCAGGAGCCCTCGGTGAAGTCCTCCGCGGTGACGTCCTTGGTGAGCAGCGGGGCCTCCTGCCGGAGCTTCGCCACGGCCGCCTGGGCCTGCTCGGGCGTCGGGGCCGAGGAGGCGCCGTCGGCGCAGCGGACGGCGACCAGGGCCGCCTCGCTGGGGTCGTAGTGGCCCTGGTCGTCCCGGCCGTTGGACTCGTCGGCGGAAGCGAGCAGGACGTTGCCCTGGCGGGCCTGCATCGCCTCGGCGAAGGCGAGCCGCAGGTACGGCCAGTAGGTCTTCTCGTCGCCGTAGAGCATCTGCGTGACGCCGGTCCAGGCGAGGCCGCTGCCGACCTTGCGGCCGTCCTTGGTGGGCAGCGGCTTGTCGCGCAGCCCGTCGAGGAAGTCGGCGGCCTTCTTGGCGGCCTTGGCGGAGGACTTGCCCAGCGCGCACTCGTCGGCGTGGTTCTCGACGCAGTCGACGGCGAAGCGCTCGAAGGACTTCGCGAAGCCGATGATCTGGTTGACGCTGCTGTCGAGGCTCTCCTGGGCGGGGTCGACGGCGGCGTCGAGGATCAGCCGGCCGGTGTTCCCGGGGAACTCCTCCGCGTAGAGCGCGCCGAGGTAGGTGCCGTAGGAGATGCCCAGGTAGTTGAGCTTCTGGTCGCCGACGGCGGCGCGCAGCACGTCCAGGTCGCGCGCGGTGCTGCGGGTGCCGACGAAGGGCAGCAGCTTGCCGGACTTGGCCTGGCAGGCGGCGATGTACTCGGCCTCCTGCTTGTCCGACAGGGCCTTCGCCTCCTGCGGGTCGAGCGGGTCGTCCTGCGCGTTGAGCGCGTCGCGCTGCTTGTCGTCCAGGCAGACCACCGGGGAGCTGCCGCCGGTGCCGCGCGGGTCGAACCCGATCACGTCGAAGCGGTTGTGCAGGGTGCCGTCGAACTGCTCGGCGCCGAACTTGACCATCTCCACGCCGGAGCCGCCCGGGCCGCCGGGGTTGACCATCAGCGAGCCGATCCGCTGGTCCTGCTTGCCGGCGGGCAGCTTGATCAGCGCGAGGTCGAGGGCCTCGCCCGCCGGGTCGGCGTAGTCGAGCGGGACGTGCAGCTTGCCGCACTTCATCAGGGACGTGTCGATCTTCGCCTCGGCCGCCTCGGCATCCGGGGCGCAGGCGGCCCAGCTGATCTGCTGGCCGTAGAACGGCTTGAGCGCGGGGTCGGCGGCGCCGGTCGGCTTCGCGGTCGGGGTGGGCGTCGGGGTGGGCGTCGGCGTCCCGGCGGCTGTGGTGGCGGCCGTCGGCGGGGTGGTGGCGGCCTGGTCCTGGGCGGGCTTCTGGTCCCCGCCGCACGCCGTGGTGAGGAGAAGGGTGCCGGCAGCGACCGCGGCCAGCAGAAAGCGCGGGCGGGCGGCCCGATAATTCGTCATCGCACGTATGTACCACTGTCGGGTGACAGCCCCGGTGCGCACCCCCGGGGTGCCGGCCCCGGAAGGCCGGTGCCGAAAGGCTCGAACGTATGCGAACAGCCTGAACGCCGCCATGGGCCGGGCCGCACCGTGGCGGCCCGGCCGGGGGCGGGGGAGGGGTCAGAGTTCCCGGTGCACCTTGTGGTTGGCGGCCTGGGCGCGCGGGCGGACCACCAGCAGGTCGATGTTGACGTGGGACGGCCGGGTGACCGCCCAGGCCACGGTGTCGGCGACGTCCTCCGAGGTCAGCGGCTCGGCGACGCCCGCGTACACGGAGGCGGCCTTCTCCTCGTCGCCGCGGAACCGGGTGACGGCGAAGCCCTCGGACTTGACCATGCCCGGGGCGATCTCGATCACCCGGACCGGCTCCCCGCACAGCTCCAGCCGGAGCGTCGCGGCGATGGTGTGCGCCGCGTGCTTGGCCGCCACGTAGCCGCCGCCGCCCTCGTACGCGGCCAGCGCCGCGGTGGAGGAGAGGACGAGGATGGTGCCGTCGCCGCTCGCCCGCAGGGCCGGCAGCAGCGCCTGCGTCACGTGCAGCACGCCGAGCACGTTCACCTGGTACATGGCCAGCCAGTCCGCCGGGTCGCCCGACTCCACCGGCTCGGCCCCGATCGCCCCGCCGGCGTTGTTCACCAGGACGTCCACCCGGCCGATCCCGGCCGCGAAGGCGTCCACGGCGGCCCGGTCGGTCACGTCCAGGGTGTGGGCGCGCCCACCGATCTCCTTGGCCAGCTGCTCGATCCGGTCGGTCCGGCGGGCGGTCAGCACCACGTCGAAGCCCTCGGCCGCGAGCCGGCGGGCGGTTGCCGCGCCGATCCCGCTGCTCGCGCCGGTGACGACGGCCACCTTCTGCTCGGTCATTGCCACTCCTGAGATATCCGGTCGGTTCAGCCGATCATCTCAAGGCCGCTCGCCCCCGGGCCGCCGGCGTTACATTGCGAGGGGAGGGGACCGTCCGGCCGAACACCGCGGAGGACACCATGACCCCCGAACCGCCGCCCGAACCGCGCCGCACCGAGTCGGGCCTCCCGATCGCGCCGCTCTACGGCCCCGAGGCCCGGGCCGGCCGGGACCCGGCCGAGCGGCTGGGCCGGCCGGGCGCGTACCCGTACACCCGGGGCGTCCACCCGTCGATGTACACGGGCCGGCTCTGGACGATGCGCCAGTACGCCGGCTTCGGCACCGCGGCCGAGTCCAACGCCCGCTACCGGCAGCTGATCGCCGGCGGCTCCACCGGCCTCTCGGTCGCCTTCGACCTGCCGACCCAGATGGGTTACGACTCGGACGCCCCGCTCGCCGCCGGGGAGGTCGGCCGGGTCGGCGTCGCGGTGGACAGCGTCGAGGACGTGGCCGACCTGTTCGAGGGCATCCCGCTCGGCGAGGTCTCCACCTCGATGACCATCAACGCACCGGCCGCCCTGCTGCTCCTGCTCTACCAGCTGGTCGGCGAGGCCCGGGGGGTGCCGCCGGCCCGGCTCACCGGCACCGTGCAGAACGACGTGCTCAAGGAGTACATCGCCCGCGGCACCTACATCTTCCCGCCGCGGCCCTCGCTGCGGCTGGTCGCGGACGTCCTCCGGTACTGCCGGGCCGAGATCCCGCGCTGGAACACCATCTCGATCTCCGGCTACCACATGGCCGAGGCCGGTGCGACGCCCGCGCAGGAGGTCGCCTTCACCCTGGCCGACGGCATCGCGTACGTGCGCGCCGCACGGGCGGCGGGTCTGGCGGTGGACGACTTCGCGCCCCGGCTCTCCTTCTTCTTCGTGGCCCGGACCACGCTGCTGGAGGAGGTCGCGAAGTTCCGCGCGGCCCGCCGGATCTGGGCCCGGGTGATGCGCGACGAGTTCGGTGCCCGGGACCCCCGCTCGCAGATGCTGCGCTTCCACACCCAGACCGCCGGGGTGCAGCTGACCGCCCAGCAGCCCGAGGTCAACCTGGTCCGGGTCGCGGTGCAGGCCCTCGCGGCGGTGCTCGGCGGCACCCAGTCGCTGCACACCAACTCCTTCGACGAGGCGATCGCGCTGCCCACCGAGAAGGCGGCCCGGCTCGCCCTGCGCACCCAGCAGGTGCTCGCGTACGAGACCGACGTGACCGCCACCGTCGACCCGTTCGCCGGCTCGTACGCCGTGGAGGCGCTGACCGACGCGACGGAGGAGGCCGTGCTCGTGCTGATGGCCCGGGTCGAGGAACTCGGCGGCGCGGTGGCCGCGATCGAGGCCGGGTACCAGAAGACGGAGATCGAGCGGAACGCCTACCGGATCCAGCGGGAGACCGAGGCGGGGGAGCGGACGGTGGTCGGGGTCAACCGGTTCCGGCTGGCGTCCGAGGAGCCGTACCGGCCGCTCAGGGTGGACCCGGAGGCCGGCCGGCGGCAGGTGGCGCGGCTGGCCCGGGTGCGGGCGGCGCGGGACCGGTCGGCGGTGGACCGCTCGCTGGCCGCGCTGCGCCGGACGGCCGGGGGGCCGGACAACGTGCTGTACCCGATGCGGGAGGCGCTGGCCGCCCGGGCCACCGTGGGCGAGGTCTGCGACGCGCTGCGCGAGGTCTGGGGCGGCTACGCCCCGGTCGAGCGGTTCTGAGTGGTGCGGGGCCGGACCGTCGGTGCCGCCGTGCGATTCCGAGCCATCGTCAATTCCCCTGGTGGGAAGGGCGTGACCTTGATCGCCGACGGTCGTTGCACTGGGCAGGAACCTGGGGAAGGCGGCTGAAACAAGATGTCATACCCACCTGCTCGGCCGGTATGCGCCCATCCGGGGACTTCTTTTCCGGAAGTCGGGCCAAATCCCCCCAACGGGCCTACCCTTGTTGAGATGAACCGTCGTGAGTCCGCCCAGTCGGCCGTCACCCTCACCGCTGCCCGTCCCGCCGCCGGTCTCCGTGACCGGGTGAGCGGGCTGGAGCCCGAGCTGATCGCCTTCCGGCGGGACCTGCACCGGCACCCGGAGCTGGGCCGCCAGGAGTTCCGTACCACCGGTCTGCTGCGCGACCGCCTGGTCGCCGCGGGCCTCGCCCCCCGGATCCTCCCGGGCGGCACCGGAATGCTCGTCGACGTCGTTCCCGAGTCCGCACCGCGCGGGGCCGGCTTCCTGGCGTTCCGTGCCGACATCGACGCCCTGCCGATCGACGACGCCAAGACCGACGTCCCCTACCGTTCGACCGTGCCCGGCCGGGCCCACGCCTGCGGCCACGACGTGCACACCTCGGTGGTGCTGGGCACCGCGCTGGTGCTGGCCGAGGCGGCCCGCACCGGCGAGCTGCGCCGTCCGGTCCGGCTGGTCTTCCAGCCCGCCGAGGAGGTCATGCCCGGCGGTGCGCTGGACGTGATCGCGGCCGGCGGGATGGACGGCGTCGAGCGGATCTTCGCGGTGCACTGCGACCCGAAGGTGGAGGTGGGCCGGGTCGGGCTGCGGGTCGGGGCGATCACCTCGGCCTGCGACCGCCTGGTCCTGAGCCTGGACGGTCCCGGCGGCCACACCGCCCGCCCGCACCTGACCACGGACCTGGTCACCGCGATCGCCCGGATGGCGGCCGACCTCCCGACCCTGCTGGCCCGCCGGATGGACCCGCGCTGGGGCGTCTCGCTGGTCTGGGGCCGGATCGCCGCCGGCTCCGCGCCCAACGTGATCCCGCAGCACGCGGAGCTGGAGGGCACCGTCCGCTGCCTGGAGCTGGCCGGCTGGCGGGATGCGCCGGAGCTGCTGCACGAGCTGATCGCCAGGCTCGCCGAGACGTACCGGGCCAAGTGGACGCTGGACTACCACCGGGGTGTCCCGCCGGTGGTCAACGAGGCGGTCTCGGTGGCCCTGCTGGAGGAGGCCATGACAGCGCGTTTCGGCCGCTCCGGCCGCCAGGTGGTGGAGGACACCGAGCAGTCGCTCGGCGGCGAGGACTTCTCCTGGTACCTGGAGCACGCTCCGGGTGCGCTGGCCCGGCTCGGCGTCCGCACCCCCGGCGACACCGCCGTCCGTGACCTGCACCAGGGCAGATTCGACGTGGACGAGCGCGCGATCGCGATCGGTGTGGAGCTGTTCGCGGCGCTGGCACTGGATCCGGACACGGAGCCCGGGGAGGGCTCCGAGGTCCTCTGAGGGCCCTTTCGGCGGTCGTAAACCGGACACTCACCATGAGTGTCCGGTTTGTCGCAATACAGGCTTTATTTACGGTTACGTACACTGGGCTGCGCCAGTTCCGACCGCCGTTCCTGCACGGAAAAGGGGCGTCGGGAGGGCCGTGAGACCACGGTTTGATAACAACCCGAATGCTCCGGCGGCCCGTAACCCAACCGTGTTCTACGCGCGTTACGGTGGCGTCCGACCACGCTAATCGGGTGCGTGTGAGAAGGAGATACTCCCTTGCGCCGTTCTACTAAGCTCGCCGCGGTTGTGCTCTCGGGTTCCCTGGGCATCGCCTCGCTCGCCGCTTGCGGCGCAAAGAGCAACGACACCGCCGCCTCTTCCGGCTCCGCCGACGGCGGCCTGAAGGTCGGCATGGCCTACGACATCGGTGGCCGTGGCGACCAGTCGTTCAACGACTCCGCCGCGCGCGGCCTGGACAAGGCCAAGAACGAGCTCGGCGTCGCCGTGACCGAGGCCGACGCCAAGACCGGCGAGGCCGAGGCCGACAAGGAGACCCGGCTCAAGAACCTGGTCACCGCCGGCTACAACCCGATCATCGCGGTCGGTTTCGTGTACCAGGCTGCGGTCGAGAAGATCGCCAAGGAGAACCCGAACACCAAGTTCGCGATCATCGACTCGGCCTCCGAGACCCAGCCGAGCAACGTCACCTCGCTGACGTTCTCCGAGCAGGAGGGCTCGTACCTGGCCGGTGTGGCCGCCGCGCTCAAGTCGAAGAACAAGCACGTCGGCTTCATCGGCGGCGTGCAGACCGAGCTGATCAAGAAGTTCGAGGCGGGCTACCGCGCGGGCGTCAAGTCCGTCGACCCGAACATGCCGGTCGAGGTCACCTACCTCACCACGCCCCCGGACTTCTCCGGCTTCGCCTCGCCCGACAAGGGCAAGGAGGCCGCCCAGGGCCAGCTCGACAAGAAGGCCGACGTCATCTACACCGCCGCCGGCTCCTCCGGCAACGGTGCGATCGAGGCCGCTGCCAACGCCAACGCCCTGGCCATCGGCGTCGACTCCGACCAGGCCGCCCAGCCGGCCCTGGCGAAGTACAAGAACAGCATCCTCACGTCGATGGTGAAGAACGTCGACAAGGCCGTCTTCTCCTACGTCGAGTCGATCAAGAAGGGCACCCCCTTCACCGGCGTGAAGAACTTCGACCTCAAGGCCGACGGTGTCTCGCTGGCCACCACCGGCAACAAGATCGACGACATCAAGGCCAAGCTCGACGAGGCCGGCAACGCCATCAAGAGCGGCGCCACCACCGTCCCGACCGACCCCACCAAGTAGGGGTTCGACCGGACGTCGCTGCCGCTGCCGCCTGCCCGGCAGCGCCATGATGGACGCAACATCAGGGAGGGGCCCGGAAGGGTGCGCTCAGTGCGTACCCCCGGGCCCCGTCCCGTCCCTCCACCGCTTTTCGCTTTTGGCCCTCCAGCGCAACGACGCGCCTCCAGACCACCAGGAGATCGCCATCACCGCATCCGACCCCGCCCCGCACACGGGCGGTACCCCCAGCGCGGGGACGGCGACACCGGCCGTCGAACTGCGCGGCATCACCAAGCGCTTCCCCGGTGTCGTGGCCAACCACGACATCAACCTCACCGTCCGCACCGGTACCGTGCACGCCCTCATGGGCGAGAACGGCGCCGGCAAGTCGACGCTGATGAAGATCCTCTACGGCATGCAGAAGCCGGACGAGGGCACCATCGCGATCAACGGTGAGCTGTGCGAGTTCAACACCCCGGGCGAGGCCATCGCGCGCGGCATCGGCATGGTGCACCAGCACTTCATGCTCGCCGACAACCTCACCGTCTGGGAGAACGTCGTCCTCGGCGGCGAGCACCTGTTCGGCATCGGCGCCAAGGCCAAGGCGAAGATCAAGGAGATCTCCGACCAGTACGGCCTGGGCGTGCGCCCGGACACCCTGGTCGAGGACCTCGGCGTGGCCGACCGCCAGCGCGTCGAGATCCTCAAGGTGCTCTACCGCGGCGCCAAGATCCTCATCCTCGACGAGCCCACCGCGGTGCTCGTCCCGCAGGAGGTCGACGCGCTCTTCGACAACCTGCGCGAGCTCAAGTCCGAGGGCGTCACCGTCATCTTCATCTCGCACAAGCTGCACGAGGTGCTCTCGGTGGCGGACGCGATCAGCGTCATCCGCCGCGGCACCACCGTCGGCGACGCGGACCCGAAGAGCGTCAGCGCCCGCCAGCTGGCCGAGCTGATGGTCGGCTCCGAGCTGCCCTCCCCGGAGAGCCGCGAGTCCACCGTCACCACCGACGTGATGCTGGACGTCGCGGGCCTGCGGATCGCCAAGACCGACGCCGAGGGCATCGAGCGCGTGGTCCTGGACGACATCTCGCTGCGCATCCACAAGGGCGAGATCCTCGGCATCGCCGGTGTCGAGGGCAACGGCCAGGCCGAACTGGTCGAGGCCGTCATGGGCATGCTGCCGCTCGACGCAGGCGCCGTCACCCTCGACGGCAAGGACCTCTCCGGCACCCTCACCCGGGCCCGCCGCCAGGCCGGCATCGGCTACATCCCCGAGGACCGCCACCGGCACGGCCTGCTGCTGGAGGCCCCGCTCTGGGAGAACCGGATCCTCGGCCACGTCACCGAGGCCCCGAACTCCAAGGGCGTCCTGCTCGACCCCGCCGGTGCCCGCAGGGACACCGCGCGGATCGTCGAGGAGTACGACGTCCGCACCCCCGGCATCGAGGTCACCGCGGCCTCCCTCTCCGGCGGCAACCAGCAGAAGCTGATCATCGGCCGCGAGATGAGCCACCGGCCCAAGCTGCTGATCGCCGCCCACCCCACCCGCGGTGTGGACGTCGGCGCGCAGGCGCAGATCTGGGAGCACATCCGGGTCGCGCAGCGCGAGGGCCTCGCGGTCCTGCTGATCTCCGCCGACCTGGACGAGCTGATCGGGCTCTCCGACACCATCCGGGTGATCTACCGCGGCCGGCTGGTCGCCGACGCGGACCCGGCCACCGTCACCGCCGAGGACCTCGGCACCGCGATGACCGGTGCGGCCCGCGGCCACATCGAGTCCGAGCCCGAGGCCGTCGAGGAGTTCCAGGCGACCCGGGTCGAGGGCACCGAGGCCGAGCCCGCCGCCGGGGACGACGCCCCGTCCGTCACCGCCGGGGACGACACCCCCACCGACACCGCCGACGACCAGCAGGCGGGGGAGTAGCCACATGACCAGTCCCAACCCCGCAGCCAAGCGTTCGCTGGCGCAGCGGATCAGCGGCGAGAAGATCGTGCTCGCCCTCGCAGCGCCGGTGCTCGCCGTGCTGCTCTCCGTCGTGATCTGTTCCGTCCTCCTGGCGACCTCGGGCAAGAACCCGTTCGACGCCTGGAACGTGATGATCACGTACGCCACCAAGTCGGACGGCCAGGTGGCCATCCTCAACCGGTCCACCACGTACTACCTGGCCGCCGCGGCCGCCGCCTTCGGCTTCCGGATGAACCTCTTCAACATCGGCGTCGAGGGCCAGTACAAGGTGGCCGCGCTGTTCGCCGCCTTCGTCGGCAGCCGGCTCGACCTGCCGTCGTTCATCCAGATCCCGCTGCTGCTGATCACCGCCATGCTGGTCGGCGGCCTGTACGCGAGCATCGCCGGTCTGCTGAAGGTCCTCCGCGGCGTCAGCGAGGTCATCTCGACCATCATGCTGAACGCCATCGCGGTCGCCATCGTCGGCCTGCTGCTCGTCCCCGGCATCTTCGCGCCGGAGAAGAGCGGCACCAGCAACTCGATCCAGACCGCCCCGGTCTCGGAGTCCAGCCACTTCTTCGCGATCAACACCGACGGCGGCCCGCTCTACGGCTTCCTCTTCATCGCGATCCTGGTCGGCGTGGCCTTCCAGTTCACCCTGACCCGGACCCGCTTCGGCTTCGACCTGCGCGCCACCGGCCGCTCGGAGTCCGCGGCGACCGCGTCCGGCGTGAACGTCAAGCGCATGGTCGTCATCTCCATGGCGGTCTCCGGTGCGCTGGCCGGTCTGATCGGTCTGCCCGAGCTGCTGCAGAACTCGTACAACTACGGCCAGAGCTTCCAGGGCGGCCTCGGCTTCCTGGGCATCTCGGTCGCGCTGCTCGGCCGCAACAGCCCGATCGGCATGGCCTTCGCGGCCCTGCTCTTCGCCTTCCTGGACGCCACCGGCTCCCAGCTGCCGCTCCAGGGCGGCTTCCCGTTCGAGATCGTCCCGGTCATGCAGGGCACCATCGTCATCTGCGTCGTCGTCGCCTACGAGCTGGTGCGTCGCTACGGCCTCAAGCGCCAGCAGCAGAAGGTCGGCGCCGAACTCGCCGCCCAGGCCGCCGCGGCCAACGAGAAGAAGGAGGTGTCCGCATGAGCACGGCCACCGCAGCCCGGGCGAAGGCGCCGGGCGCTCCCGCCAAGAAGCGCAAGATGTCCTGGCCGGTGGTGCTGCTGCTGATCGCGGGCGCCCTGGTCCTCTTCTCGGCCGTCGGCATGATCACCGACAACCACTCGCTGACCTCCTCCGGTCAGGTCACCGCCGCGCTCAGCGCCGCCGTGCCGATCGGCATGGCGGGCCTCGGCGGTCTCTGGTCCGAGCGGGCCGGCGTGGTCAACATCGGCCTCGAAGGCATGATGGTCGCCGGCACCTTCGCCGGCGCCTGGGGCGGCTACCTGGTCAGCCCGTGGTTCGGCCTGGTGGCCGGCATGCTCGGCGGTGCGCTGGGCGGTCTGCTCCACGCCGTCATCACCGTGACGTTCGGCGTCGACCACATCGTCTCCGGCGTCGGCGTCAACCTGCTGATCCCCGGCATCTGCGCGTACGTCAACCGGATCTACTACAAGGACTACATCTCCGCCGGTGCCGGCGCGAACCAGTCCCCGCCGGCCGATCCGCTGCCGTACATCACGATCCCCGGCCTCTCGTCCGGCCTGAAGGACATCGAGACCCACCACTGGTTCCTGGTCTCCGACGTGGCCGGCGTGCTCGGCGGTCTGGTCACCAACATCTCGGTGGTCGTGCTGCTGGCCGGCGCGCTGATCGTGGTCAGCTACTTCGCGCTCTGGCGCACCGTGTTCGGCCTGCGGCTGCGCTCCTGCGGCGAGAACCCGACCGCTGCGGAGTCGCTGGGCGTCAACGTCTACAAGTACAAGTACCTCGCGGTCATCACCTCCGGCGCCTTCGCGGGCCTCGGCGGCGCGTACCTCTCGCTGGTCGCGGCGCACTTCTACAAGGACGGCCAGACCAACGGCCGTGGCTTCATCGGCCTCGCGGCGATGATCTTCGGCAACTGGATGCCGGGCGGTCTCGCCATGGGCGCGGGCCTGTTCGGCTTCACCGACAGCCTCCAGCTGCGTGACCCGGAGTCGGTGCACGTGCTGATCCTGGTGGTCGCCATCGCGATGGTGCTGCTGGCGCTCTGGAACCTGTACCGCCGCAAGATCCCGGCCGCGCTGATCACCTTCGTGGTCGCCGGTGGCCTCTTCACCTGGTACTTCACCACCGAGGAGGTGCAGCGTCCGCTGATCGTGGCGACGCCGTACGTCATCACCCTGGTGGTGCTCTCGCTGGCCTCGCAGCGGCTGCGCCCGCCGAAGGCCGACGGCCAGATCTACCGCAAGGGCCAGGGCAAGTGACGGCCGCGGCCGCGACGGTCGACTGGGAGGCGCTCCGCGAGGCGGCGCGCGAGGCGATGACCCACGCCTACGCCCCGTACAGCAGGTTCCCGGTCGGCGCGGCCGCCCTGGTGGACGACGGCCGGGTGGTCACCGGCTGCAACGTCGAGAACGCCTCGTACGGGATCGGCCTCTGCGCCGAGTGCGGTCTGGTCTCCGCGCTGCACGCCGGCGGAGGCGGCCGGCTGACCGCGTTCACCTGCGTGGACGGGGCCGGAGAGCTGCTGATGCCGTGCGGGCGCTGCCGCCAGCTGCTGTACGAGCACGGCGGGCCGGAGCTGCTGATCGAGCTGCCGTCCGGGGTGCGCCCGATGAGTGAGGTCCTGCCCGACGCGTTCGGGCCGGAGCGGCTCTAGCACTGCCATTTGTTACGCGCGTAGAGTGTCGCGAGTGGGCCCTGACCGGGCCGACTCGCGGCACTCTTCGCTTTTCGGGTGCCGCCTGCGCGCGATGCTTTCCGCGTGCGGCACCCCCGCACGCCGCTTTTGAATGCCGCTTTTGAACGCTGCTTTTCCGAAACCCCCTCCCGGGAGCAATGGAGCAACCATGGACGCCATCTCCGTCATCAGGACCAAGCGCGAGCGCGACGAGCTGAGCGACGCTCAGATCGACTGGGTCATCGACGCCTACACCCGCGGCGAGGTCGCCGACGAGCAGATGTCCGCCCTGGCCATGGCCATCCTGCTGAACGGCATGAACCTCCGCGAGATCAGCCGCTGGACCGACGCGATGATCCGCTCCGGCGTCCGGATGGACTTCTCCTCCCTCGCCCAGCCCACCAGCGACAAGCACTCCACCGGCGGCGTCGGCGACAAGATCACCCTGCCGCTCGCCCCGCTCGTCGCCGCCTGCGGCGCCGCCGTCCCGCAGCTCTCCGGCCGCGGCCTCGGCCACACCGGCGGAACCCTCGACAAGCTGGAGTCCATCCCCGGCTGGCGCGCCCTGCTCTCCAACGACGAGATGATGGACGTGCTGCGCTCGTCCGGCGCGGTGATCTGTGCGGCCGGCGACGGCCTCGCCCCCGCCGACAAGAAGCTGTACGCCCTGCGCGACGTGACCGGCACCGTCGAGGCCATCCCGCTGATCGCCTCCTCGATCATGTCCAAGAAGATCGCCGAGGGCACCGGCGCACTCGTGCTGGACGTCAAGGTCGGCTCCGGCGCGTTCATGAAGAACCTCGGCGACGCCCAGGAGCTGGCCCGCACCATGGTCGGCCTGGGCAAGGCCGCGGGCGTCAACACCGTCGCGCTGCTCACCGACATGTCCACCCCGCTCGGCCTCACCGCGGGCAACGCGCTGGAGGTCCGCGAGTCCGTCGAGGTGCTGGCCGGCGGCGGCCCCGCCGACGTCGTGGAGCTCACCCTGGCGCTGGCCCGCGAGATGCTGGCCGCCGCCGGCGTCCACGGCAAGGACCCGGCCGACGCGCTGCGCGACGGCTCCGCGATGGACCACTGGCGCCGCATGATCACCGCCCAGGGCGGCGACGTCGACGCCCCGCTGCCGGTCGCCCGCGAGCAGCACGTCATCACCGCCCCGGCCTCGGGCGTGCTGACCAGCCTGGACGCCTACGCCGTCGGCGTCAGCGCCTGGCGCCTCGGCGCGGGCCGGGCCCGCAAGGAGGACCCGGTGCAGGCGGGCGCCGGCGTCGAGATGCACGCCAAGCCCGGCGACACCGTGGTGGCCGGCCAGCCGCTGCTCACCCTGCACACCGACACGCCCGAGCGCTTCGAGTACGCGGTCGAGGCCCTCGCGGGCGGCGTCGAGGTCTCCCCGGCCGGCACGGCGTTCACCCCGAACCCGATCGTGCTGGACCGCATCGCCTGATCCCGCCCCGCCCACCGGGGGCCCGCGCACGGACGGCCGCTCAGGCGTACGTGCACGGGCCCCCGGTGTCGAGCGTCCACGGGCCGACGGCGACGCTGTCGCCGAAGGCGAACTCCCTGCGCGAGGTGCAGCCCGGCCCGTCGTGCACGACGCCGGTGCCCTTGCGCGGATCGACCGGCAGGTAGAGCGGGATGCCCATGGCCGCGTGGTCGCGGACCTTGGCGTGGTAGTCGTTCTCGGGGTTGGACTTCGAGACGATCTCCACGACGAGGAGGACTTCGTGGGGGAGGAGCCCGCGGTCCTCGTCGTCCAGGGCGACCTCGGGGAACACCATCAGGTCGGGATTCCCGAGCCGCCCCAGGCCGACGTCCTCCAGGTCCGCGCCACCGTGGGCGATGTGACCGGGACGGCTCTGCGGGAGCTGGGCGTTGAGCTGCCGGGCGACGCGGACGACCGCGAGCTCGTGCCGCTTGACCGGCGACGTCGTCATGACGATCCCGCCGTCGGCGATCTCGACCTTCCCCGCCCCGGGAATCCTCGGTAGCTGGTCGGCGATCTCGCGCAACCGGGCGTACGCGGCAGGATCGGTGCTCACGGCCCGGAGCGTTTCGACGGTCACCGTCGGCCGGGCCGGCGTCGGCCTGCGGCGTCAGCCGGCGGCGGCGAGGGCGGCCTTGAGGAACTCCTCGGGAGCCTCGCGGATCAGGTCGTGGCCGAAGGGGAGGGTGATCACCGTCCAGGTCGGGTCCTCGCTCAGCCGCGCGAAGGTCTCCAGGAGCGGGCTCTCCTCGAAGGCCGAGGCGTGGAGGTAGGTGCGCCGGGTGACGGCGTCCAGGGCGCCGGTCAGGGTGATCGACTGCAGCAGGGACGCCAGCGGGTGGACGCCGGCGCGCGGGTCCAGCGCGGGGTTGCGGCCCGCCGTGGTGAGGCCGTCGGCGGACGCGCCGGCCAGGTACCGCTGCTTCCAGACCTCGTCGACGATCCCGTACGCCGACTCGCCGTCGCGCGGGACGAAGGCGTCCGCGTACAGCAGCGAGGCGATCCGCTCCGGCACCCGGTCGGCCGCGCCGGAGGCGACCATCCCGCCGTAGCTGTGCGCGACCAGCACCACGTCCGTGAGCTGCTCGGCCTCCAGCACGGACACCACGTCCTGGATGTGCGTGTCGAGGTTGACCGTCCCGTTGTTCAGGTGGCCGCGCTCGGCCACCCCGGTCAGCGTCAGCGGGTACACCTCGTGCCCGGCGGCGCGCAGGCCGTCCGTGAGCGGCCGGAACCACCAGCCGCCGTGCAGCATGCCGGGGATCAGGACGAAGGCGGTCATCGTGCGCTCCTCTGCTCGTACGGGTGGGAAGAGTCGTACGGGTCGTACGGGAGGAAAACTACGGCGGATACCTGACAGCGAACGTCAGGTATCCGCCGGGCGGCGACGGAATCGGCAGGTCCCGGTGGCGTGATCCGGTGGCGGCGTCCGACGGGGTGGACCCGGGAGGGCTACCGGGCGGAGAGCCCGCCCGGCAGACCTTCGGCCCGCCGGAGGGTGGCGGCGGTGTGGGCGCGGCGGGTGGCGTAGAGGGTGACCCCGGCGGCGAGGGCCATGGCGGCGAGGCCGACGGCGGCGGCGCCCGGCCAGCCGGTGGAGTGGTAGGCGTCCGCGCCGACGGTGCCGCCGAGGCTGTTGCCCAGGTAGTAGGCGATCAGGTACAGCGCGGAGGCCTGGGCGCGGCCCTCGGTGGCGGTGCGGCCGACCGCCGAGGACGCGGTGGCGTGGCCGGCGAAGAAGCCGGCGGTGATCAGGACCAGGCCGAGCAGCGCGCAGGCCAACGAGTCGGCGAGCGAGAGCAGCAGACCGGCGGCGGTGGTGCCGATCGCGACGTAGAGCGCGCCGCGCCGGCCGAGCCGGCCGGAGAGTCGGCCGGCGGCGGCCGAGGTGCCGGTGCCGACCAGGTAGACGACGAAGATCGAGGCGGCCACCGACTCCGGCAGGTGGAACGGCGCGGCGATCAGCCGGTACCCGACGGTGTTGTAGACCGCGCCGAAGACGGCCATGAAGAGCATCCCGAGCAGGTACAGCCGGACCAGCAGCGGGTTGCCCAGGTGGCGGCCGACCGTGCGGGCCAGGGCGCGGGCGTCCACCGGGGCCGGGGCGAAGTGCCGGGCGGCGGGGATGAGCAGCCGGAAGGCCAGCGCGGCCAGCAGCGCGAGGGCGGCGGAGGCCGCCAGGCCCCAGCGCCAGCCGAAGCCGGCGGCGACCCAGCCGGAGAGCAGCCGGCCGCCCATGCCGCCGATGCTGTTGCCGGCCACGTACAGACCCATCGCGGAGGCCAGCGCGGAGGGGTGGACCTCCTCGGCGAGGTAGGCCATGGCGGTGGCGGGGAGCCCGGCGAGGGCGGCGCCCTGGAGGACCCGGAGCACGACCAGGGTGGTCAGGTCGGGGGCGAAGGGCAGCGCCAGCGCGAGGGCGGAGGCGGCGAGGACGGACGCCGTCATCACGGCGGTGCGGCCGTACCGGTCGGAGAGCGCGCTGGCGGGGAGCAGGGCGAGGGCGAGTCCGAGGGTGGCGGCGGAGGCCGTCCAGCTGGCCTGGCCGGGGGTCAGGTCGAGGTCGGAGGAGAGGACCGGCAGCAGGCCCTGGGTGGAGTAGAGCAGGACGAAGGTCGCGATACCGGCGGCGAACAGCGCGAGGTTGGCGCGGCGGAAGGCGCGCTGCCCGGGGCGGTGGCGGTCGTCGGCGGTGGCGGCGGCGACGGCCTCCGCGGTGGCGGCGTTGGTGGCGGCGTCCGCGGCGATCTTCGGCCCTGCGGCGGTGGCGGCGGACCTTCGCGCCGCGGTGCTCTGCCGGGCGGCGGCGGTCGCCTGGGCCGCGGCGGTCTTCGGTCCCGCGGCGGTCTTCGGGGTCGGCTGGGCGAGGGCGTCCGGAGTGGCCACGGACGCCCCGGTACTGGAGGGCTGCATGAGATCGACCGTAGGCCCGGCCGAATGATGCGTCCAATGCATGAGACGTCGATAATGCATGCCTACGGGTATGAGTCGAGCGTGCGGCGGTGAGGGTGGTGCGTGCAGGCGTGGAGGACGACGGGGGAAGCGGGGCCCCGGCCCGGCTCGCGGAGTTGGGGCCGGACCTTCCGGCGACGCAACTGGCCCCGAGGCTGGCCCAGTTCGCGGCGGTGGCGCGGTTGGAACACGTGACGCAGGCGGCCGCGGTGCTGGGCATGCCGCAGCCGACGCTGTCCCGGGCGGTGGCCCGGCTGGAGGCCGAGCTGGGGGTGGACCTGCTGGCCCGTCAGGGCCGGACGGTCCGGCTGACCAGGGCCGGCCGGCTGCTGCTCGACTCGGTCGAGCGGGCCCTGGCCGAGGTCGAGCGCGGTGCCGAGGCGGCCCGCGCGGAGGCGGACCCGGCGACCGGCCGGGTGGCGTTCGGCTTCCTGCACACCATGGGGACGGACGCGGTCCCGGCGCTGCTCCGGGACTTCCGGGCCGCGTACCCGCAGGTGCGGTTCCAGCTGGTGCAGGACTACGTCGGCGCGATGCTGGGCCGGTTGCGGGCCGGGGAGCTGGACCTCTGCCTGGTCGCGCCGGTGCCGGAGGACGATCCGGCGCTGGTGGCCCGCCGGCTGGACGAGCAGCGGCTGCACCTGGTCGTCCCGGCCGACCACCGGCTGGCGGGCCGGCGCCGGATCCGGCTGGCGGAGGTGGCGGAGGAACCGTTCGTCGGGCTGGAGCAGGGGTACGGGCTGCGGGCGATCACGGACGGGTTCTGCGCGGAGGCGGGGTTCGTGCCGAGGCTCGCGTTCGAGGGCGAGGAGGCGGAGACGCTGCGCGGGCTGGTGGCGGCCGGCCTGGGGGTGGCGCTGCTGCCGCCGGCGCTGGTGCCGCGGCCGGGGGCGGTGGAGCTGGAGGTGACGGCGCCGCGCACCCGGCGGGCGATCGGGCTGGCCTGGGCGGCGGGGCGGCCGATGACCCCGCCGGTGGCGGCGTTCCGGGACTTCGTGCTGTCGCGGCGGGGGCGGCTGCTGGAGCACGACTGAGGCGGGCGGCGGTCCGGACGACCGACGAGTAGGTTGCCCGGATCGTCCCTTTGGTGGAATTCCCGGTGGACATTGGCCGATTCGGCCGGTGAACGGTGGCCCGTCTACGCGCGTAGGAGCTACACTCCCGCAATGGAGAAGCAGATCCCCGTCACCATCGCGGGCGCCGGCCCCCGCATCCCCACCGCCGATCAGATCGTCCGCGCTCCGAAGGTGCTCCTGCACGACCACCTCGACGGCGGACTGCGCCCCGAGACCGTGGTCGAGCTGGCCGCGGCCGTCGGCTACCAGGGACTCCCCACCACCGACCCCAAGGAGCTCGGTGAGTGGTTCCGCGAGGCCGCCGACTCCGGCTCGCTGGTCCGCTACCTGGAGACCTTCGCCCACACCTGCGCCGTCATGCAGACCCGCGACGCCCTGATCAAGGTCGCCGCCGACTGCGCCGAGGACCTCGCCGCCGACGGCGTCGTCTACGCCGAGGTCCGCTACGCCCCCGAGCAGCACCTCGAAGGCGGCCTGACCCTCGACGAGGTCGTCGAGGCCGTGCAGGACGGCTTCCGCCTCGGCGAGGCCAACGCCCGCGCCGCGGGCCACCGCATCCGGATCGGCACCCTGATCACCGCGATGCGGCACGCCGCGCGTTCGCAGGAGATCGCGGAGCTGGCCAACCGCCACCGCGACTCGGGCGTCGTCGGCTTCGACATCGCCGGCGCCGAGGCGGGCTACCCCCCCACCCGCCACCAGGCCGCCTTCGACTACCTCAAGGGCGAGAACAACCACTTCACCATCCACGCGGGCGAGGCCTTCGGCCTGCCGTCGATCTGGGAGGCCCTGCAGTGCTGCGGCGCCGACCGGCTCGGCCACGGCGTGCGGATCGTCGACGACATCACGGTCGACGAGGACGGCAGCGTGCAGCTGGGCCGCCTGGCCGCGTACGTCCGCGACAAGCGCATCCCGCTGGAGATGTGCCCGACCTCCAACCTGCAGACGGCGGCGGCCACGTCGTACGCCGAGCACCCGATCGGGCTGCTCAGCCGGCTGAAGTTCCGGGTCACGGTGAACACCGACAACCGGCTGATGAGCGGGACCAGCATGAGCAAGGAGTTCGGCCACCTGGTCGAGGCCTTCGGCTACACGCTGGGCGACATGGAGTGGTTCACCGTGAACGCGATGAAGTCGGCGTTCCTGCCGTTCGACGAGCGGCTCGCGATGATCAACGACGTGATCAAGCCGGGCTACGCCGAACTCAAGGCCGAGTGGCTGTTCAGCGCCGGCAGCTGACGCCGTCGCCGTTCGTCGGATGAACGCCCTTCCGGGCCCGTCCTGAACGCCCTTTTCGGGCAAGGAATTTGGCGTTCATCCGACTACCCACTCGTGTGGGTGAACCGCCTTTGGTCCTCGTGCGATCCAATCAATACGGTGTGCCAGTCAATGCTGACCGGCCGTGGCGGACGGAACCCGTCGTGCCAGCCGTACCGGTCGGCCACCGACGAGGACCCAAGGGGACCAACCACATGAAGCAGGCCACTCTCAAGGCCGCCGGCACCGCCGCGCTCGGCCTCGCCATCGCCGCCGTCGGCGCCGGCAGCGCGTCCGCCGCCCCCGCCGCCACCGGTGGCCTGGGGCTCCCGACCGGCGCGCTGACCAACCCGGCCGTCACCGGTGCCGTCACCGACACCGCCGCCAAGCTGCCCGGCGGTGACCGGGTCGCCAACACCCTCGGCACCCTCGCCCCGAGCGCGGGCCAGGCCACCGCCCCGGTCGCCGGTGCGGTCGGCAACCGCGCGGGCGTTCCGAGCATCCCGGGCCTCGACAAGACCCCGGTCGGCGGGCTCACCGGGATCCTCCCGGGCCTCGGCGGCTGACGCTCCGCACCCGCGCACGGCGAACGGGCCGCTCACTCCCCCCGGAG
>NZ_JBHXKE010000065.1:0-38778 GCF_042722765.1 Kitasatospora sp. NPDC058406 | reverse complement strand
AGGCGGCGCCGGCGGCCAGCGTGGCGAGGACGGCGACCAGCTGGTCCCGGCCGCGCGGCAGCGCGAGGCCGACCAGCGTGCCGGGGCCGGCGCCGTGCCGGGTGAGCGCGGCGGCGGCGTGCGCGACCAGGGCGGCGAGTTCGCGGTAGGAGTGCGCGACGCCGTCGGCGACCAGGGCGACGGCGTCCGGGGTGGCCGCCGCGCGGGCGGCGAACAGGACGGGGACGGTGTCCTCGGCGAGCTCGGGACGGGGCGCCGGTGCGGCCGGCCGGGCGGCCCGTTCGTCGGGACCCAGCAGCGGCAGGTCGCCGACGGGGGTGGCGGGGTCGGCGACCACGCCGTCCAGCAGGGTGGTGAGGTGGCCCGCGATCCGTTCGGCGACACCCGGTGCGAGGGCCTCCGTCCGGTACTGCAGGCTTCCGGTCAACTCGCCCTCGGAGTCGACGAACTGGAGGTGGAGGAGGTTGCGGGCGGTGCCCGCGAAGCCGGTCCAGCGGACCGTCGCGGCGAGGTCCCCGGCCGTGGTGCCCGCGGCGGCGAAGCCGGGGCCCGCGGTGCCGGCGGGCCGGCGGCGGTAGCTGAGGGAGAGCGGGGTGAGCGCGGTGCGCGGGGTGAGGCCGCGGACGGCCCGGCCGAGCGGCACGGTGCGGTGCCGGTACAGCGTGCGCAGTTCCCCGCGCACGGCCCGGGCGAAGGCGGCGAACGGCTGCCCGGCCGACGGCTCGGTGAACAGCGGCAGTTCGTTGACCGCCAGGCCGACGGCGGTCTCCTCGCCGGGGCGTCGGACGGAGAGTTCGAGGGCGGTGGCGGGCGCCCGGTTGCCGTAGCGCAGCAGCAGGGCGTGCCAGGCGGCGGTGAGCAGCTCGAAGCGGGTGACGCCCAGCCGGTCGGCCGTGCCGGCCAGCGCGGTGTACCGGGCGCCGGTCAGTCGGAAGGGGACGGCGGCGCCGGGCCCGGGGGCGGTTCCGCCGTCCGCCGGCTGCCGCAGCCCGGGCAGGACCGGCACACCGGGCTCGCGCCAGCGGTCGGCCCAGTACGCGGTGGCGTCCGCGACGTCCTGCGGCGCCGGTTCGGCCGCGGCGGGGGCGGGCGGCGCCGATTCCCGGAGGTCACCGCGGTAGGCGGCGGCGAGGTCGGCGACCAGCCGGTCCTTGGACTCGCCGTCGAAGGCGAGGTGGTGGACGGTCACCAGCAGGACGTGCCGGCCCGGCCCGGTCCGGTACAGGCCGAACCGGGCGAGCGGCCCGGCGACCAGGTCGAAGCGGGCGGCCGTCTCGTCGGCGAGCAGTTTGTCGAGCTCGTCCTCGCCGCAGTCGGCCACCCGCAGCTCGGGCGCGGGACCGGCCAGGACGGCGGTGCCGTCGGGGGCGATCCGGCTGCCGAGCGCGGGGTGCCGGCGGGCGACCGCGGCGCAGGCGCCGGCCAGCGCCGGGACGTCGAGCGGGCCGTCGAACCCGACGGTGACGGCGAGGTGGTAGGCGGCGCCGGCGTCGAGGGTCTGCTCGGTGAGCCAGATGCCGTGCTGGGCGGGGCTGAGGGGGGTGCTCATCGGGGTGCCTCGGGGGACTCGTGGGTCGTCAGGAGCCGGCGCAGTTCGCGTTTGAGGACCTTCCCGCCCTCGTTGCGGGGCAGTGCGTCGCGGAACAGGACGGTGGCCGGAAGCTCGTGCGCGGCGAGCCGGTCGAGCAGGAAGGCGCGCAGCTCGGCGGGGGTCGGTGCCGCGTGCTCGGGCCCGGCGCCGGGGGCCCCGGCGCCGGGGGCGAGCACGACGACGGCGGCGACCACGCTGCCCAGCACCGGGTGCGGGATGCCGAACGCGGCCGCGTCGGCGACCAGCGGGTGGCGGTGCAGGGCGTTCTCGACCTGGAGGGTGGACACCTTGTGGGCGCCGGACTTGATCACGTCCTTCTCCCGGTCGAGCAGGTGGAGGAAGCCGTCGGCGTCGATCCGGCCGAGGTCGCCCATCCGGACCCAGCGGCCCTGGAACACCGTCGTGTCCCGCTCGCCGAGGTAGCCGCGCGGGGCAGTCGGCGAACGGAGCCAGAGCTCGCCCGGTTCGCCGGGCGGCAGCGGCCGGCCGTCGGCGTCGGTGATCCGCAGGTCGGCGAGCGAGGCCGGCTGCCCCGGCGACTCCGGGTGCTCCGGGTCGAAGAGCAGGGTGACCTGGGCGGGCGCGGCCTCGGTGGAGGTGTAGTAGTTGGCGATCTGGGCGTGCGGGAAGGCCCGGCCGAGGGCCAGCGCGACCGCTTGCGGGAGGGCCGCGGCGGTGGAGCCGACCAGCTTGACGCCGTCCAGCGCACCGGGGGCGTCCGCCCCTGCCTTGGCGAGGGCGGCCGAGCCGAGCAGTTCGATCGCCGTCGCGGGGACGAGGAAGACGCTGCCGACGTCGTGTTCGGCGATCAGCCGGAGGAACCGCAGCGGGGTGAACTGGGGGGCGGCGATGCAGGCGGCGTGCGCGTTGAGCGCGTTGACCAGCATGGTCTGGCCCGCGTTGGTGCCGACGGGGAAGGAGTGCAGGAACGCCGTGGAGTGCCGCAGCGGGCGGCGGCGCTCGTCCAGGGTGCAGCCGTACGCCAGGTTGGCGTGGGTGGCGGTGACGCCCTTGGGCGTGCCGGTGGTGCCGGAGGTGTAGAGGATCTGGGCGGGGGCCGCCGGATCGGCGGGCGGGAGGCCGGGATCGGCGGGGTGGTCGGCGGCGTCCGCCTCGGTGAGGGCCGTCACCCCGTCCGCGGCGGCGGGGGCGTCCGCCGCCGCGTGCACGAGGAACCGGGCCCCGGAGTCGGCGAGGGCGTGCGCGGTGACGGCCGGGGCGAGCCGGTCGGAGAGCGGGACGGCGACGCCGCCGGCCCGGAGCACGGCCAGGTGGGCGACGGCGTAGGCCGCCCAGTCGGCGGTGCCGTGGCGCAGGCCGACCCGGTCGCCGGAGCGGAGTCCGGCGGCGCGCAGCGCGCCGGCGAGCGCTCCCGAACGGGCTTGCCAGGCGCCGAAGTCGAGCCGGTCGGGGCCGTTGACGATCGCGGTCCGCCCGGGGTGGGCGGCGGCCCGGTGGGCGAGCAGCTCGGGCAGGGTGGCGGGGGCGCGGTTCACGCGGCGCCCGCCTTCGCCCGGTCCGCGGCTTCCGTCGCGGCCCGGCGGTCGGCCGCGAGGCGGGCCCGCTCGCGCAGCCCGACCAGGTCGTCCGGTTCGGCGTCGGGCACGTCCCGGTCGAAGCGGGCGAGCGCGGGCAGCCGCAGTCCGACGGCGACCAGGACGAGCATGGCGAGGCCGAACAGCACGTACATCAGGGCGATGCCGCGCCCGGGGCCGGTGCCGATCAGCGGGCCGAAGACCGGGGCGAGCCCGCCGCCCGGCTCCATCAGCGGGCCGAACACGGCCGAACCCAGCGGGGCGATGACGCCGTGACCGAGCGGCAGGGTCGACCACGCGACCAGGGTGTTGAGCGCGAAGACGCGGCCGTGGAACCGCTGCGGGACCTTGACCTGGACGATCGTCGAGTAGACACCGTTGACCAGGGAGAGCGCGAAGGACATCCCGAACGCCCCCGCGGCGATCACCCAGAGGCCGGCGTTCAGACCGGTGACGGCCCCGGCCAGGGCGAGCAGGGCGGCCAGGCCCAGCATCCCGCGCAGCCGGTGCCGGCGCGGTCCGCCCCAGAAGCCCATGGTGACGCCGCCGAGCAGCGCGCCCGCGCCGCCGGCCACCGCCACCCGGGCGGCGCCGTCCAGGTCGTCGAAGGCGAGCACCATGGGCGTGATGAGCAGGAACAGCGGGGAGAGGAAGACGTTCAGCCCGGCGAACCAGAGCAGCATGGCCCGGAAGCCCCGGTTGCGCCAGGACCAGCCGAAGCCCTGCTTGATCTCCGCGGTGAGGGACTCGCGCCGGGTCCAGGGCAGCGTGCGGGGGAACCGCACCGCGAGCAGGATGCCGATCGCCAGGACGTAGCTGGCCACGTCGATGATCAGGATGCCGCGCAGGCCGATCGCCGCCATCAGCGCCACGGCCACCAGCGGCACGACGAACTGCGCCGTTCCGAAGGCGAGCTGGACGATCCCGTTGGCATGGCCGAGGTACTGCTTGGGGACGATCTGCGGCACCGCGGAGGCGTAGGCGAGGCGTTGGAAGGTGAGTGCGACGGAGAGCACGCCGAGCAGGACGTACACCTCCCACGAGTGCAGCTGCCCGGCGAGCAGCAGGGCGAGCATCGCGGCCTGGGTGGCCCCGGCCGCGACGTCCCCCGCGAGCATCACCTTCCGCCGGTCGAGGCGGTCGACCAGGGCGCCGGCCAGCGGGCCGACCAGGATGCCGGGGAGCATGGCGACGACGGCGTAGAGCGCGTACCGCGCCATCGAGCCGGTCTCCAGCAGGATCCAGATCGGCAGGGCGAACTCGGTGAGCGCGGAGCCGGTGATGGAGGCCAGCTGGCCGGTGGCGACGGCGAGGAAGCGGCCGAGGCCGGGCTGCGGGCCGTCGGGCTCCGCCGGGGCCGGCGCGGCCTCGGGGGCGAGCGGCGTGTCCGGGTCGACCGCGGCGTCGGGGGCGACCGGCGTGAGCGGGCCGGTCTCGCCGTGGAACCACCAGGAGTTCTCCGGCGCCCGGGCGGGCAGGTCACCGGTCTCCCCCGCCAGCACCGCGCGGTGCACGGTGGTGACCGCCTCCGCGACCTCGGCGGCCCGGTACTTGACGAAGAAGTGACCGCCCTGGTCGAGCACGGCCACGGCGGAGCGCTCGGCGAGCAGCAGCCACTCGCGGTAGCGCTCCTGGTAGAAGTCCGCGGCCGGGTCGTGGTCGCCGACCAGCGAGACCAGCGGCGCCCGCAGCCGGGGCGCGCCCGCGGCCACCTCCGCGATGGCGCGGGTGAAGTACGCCTCGGCGGCCTTGGAGTCCCGGCGCATGTTGCCGACGATGAACCGGATCTGGTCCTGGTCGAGCTCGGAGGTGTCGACGCCCATGCCGGTGAGCCAGTTGACGTAGACCCGGTCGCCGAGCAGCGGCTCCAGCGAGGCGAGTCCGCTGAGCGCGGTGAGCACGCGGCTGCGCGGCTTGGCGAACGGGAACTGGGCGCCGGCGTAGACCGCTTCCAGCTCCCGCCCGGAAGCCTCCAGCAGACGGGCGGTCGCGACGGCCAGCGCGGTGCCGACGCCGCAGTGCCCGTAGACCACGACGGGCCCGTCGACCCGTTCGCGGACCTCCGCGGCCAGTTGCTCGGCCAGTTCGTCGAAGGGCAGGTGTTCCTCGGTGACGCCGATGTCGTGGCCGGGGATGGCCACCGCCCACAGTTCGGTGTCGGCGGGCAGCAGGTCGGCGACGGGCTGGTAGACGACGGCGCTGCCGCCGCCGTACGGGACGCAGACCAGGGTGAGCCGGCGGCGGTCGGCGGGGACGGGCCGGGTGAGCCGGTGCAGCAGGCGGCGCGGGCCGCGGTCCTGCTCGTCGAGGGCGGCGAGCGCGGCGAGGTCGCGGACGGTGCGGCAGGTGAAGAGGTCCATCACGCTGACCGGGCGGGCCCCGGCCTCGGGGAGCCGCCGGCGGGCCTTGGCGACCACCTGGGTGGCGAGCAGCGAGTGGCCGCCGAGGTCGAAGAAGTCCTCGTCGGTGCCGACCTCGGGCAGGCCCAGCACCTCGGCCCAGATCTCGGCGAGCACCCGCTCGGCGGGTGTCCGGGGCGCGGTGGCGCCGGCGTCGCGGCGCAGGCGCGGCGCGGGCAGGGCCCGGCGGTCGAGCTTGCCGTTGGGGGTCAGCGGCAGCGCCGGGAGGACGGCGAAGGCGGTGGGCACCTGGTGGTCGGGGAGGGTCCGCTTGAGCGCGGCGCGCAGGGCGGCGGGGTCGGGCTCGTCGGCGCCGGGCTCGGGGACGAGGTAGCCGACGAGCCGCTTGTCGCCGGGCCGGTCCTCGCGCACGACCACGGCGGCGTCGGCGATGCCGGGCCGGGCGCGCAGGGCGGCCTCGGTCTCACCGGGTTCGATCCGCAGGCCCCGGATCTTGACCTGCTGGTCGATCCGGCCGAGGTGTTCGAGGGCTCCGTCGGGCCGGCGGCGGGCGAGGTCGCCGGTGCGGTACAGGCGGGCACCCGGCGGGCCGTAGGGGTCGGGGACGAACCGGGCGGCGGTGAGGCCGGGTCGCCGGTGGTAGCCGAGGGCGACGGCGGGGCCGCCGATGTGGAGTTCGCCCGGGGCGCCGGGCGGCACCGGCCGGAGTGCCTCGTCCAGGACGTAGAGGCGGGTGTTGTCGATCGGCAGGCCGATCGGGACGGTCTCCAGCGGGCCTTCGCACTCCCAGGCGGAGACGTCGACGGCGGCCTCGGTGGGGCCGTACAGGTTGGCGAGCGCGCAGCCGGGCAGGCGGCCGGTGAACTCCCGTGCGGTGTCGGGCGGGAGGGCCTCACCGCTGCACACGACGCGGCGCAGTGCGGTGCACTCCTCGATGCCGTCCTCGGCGAGGAAGACGGTGAGCATGGCGGGGACGAAGTGGGCGACGGTGACGCCGGCCCGCACGATCAGGTCCCGCAGGTAGCCGCTGTCCTTCTGGCCGCCGGGCTTGGCGAGGACGATCCTGGCGCCGGTGGTGAGCGGCCAGAAGAACTCCCAGACGGAGACGTCGAATCCGGCCGGGGTCTTCTGCAGGACGGCGTCCCCGGGGCCGATCCGGTAGGCGTCCTGCATCCACCGGATGCGGTTGGCGATGGCCCGGTGGGTGTTGGGGACGCCCTTGGGGCGGCCGGTGGAGCCGGAGGTGTAGATCAGGTACGCGGTGTCGTCGGGGTCCGGCCCGACGGGACCGGCGGGACCGCCGGTCCGGGTTCTCGCCCGGGGCCACTCGGCCGGGTCGTCGAGCAGCAGGACGCGCGCGGTGCAGCCGTCCGGGACGGGGAGCCCGCGCTGGGTGAGCAGGACGGGTGCGGCGCTGTCCGCGAGCAGGAAGGCGAGCCGCTCGGCCGGGTACTCCGGTTCGAGCGGGGTGTAGCCGGCGCCGGCGCGGAGCACGCCGAGCAGGCCGGCGACCAGCTCGGGCGAGCGTTCGGCGCTGACCGCGACCAGGCTGCCGGGGCCGATCCCCTCGGCGGCGAGGCGGGCGGCGATCCGGTCGGCGGCCGCGTCTAGCTGACGGTACGTCAGGACGGGCTTGCCCTCGAAGGCGACGGCGACCGCGTCCGGGGTGCGGGCGACCTGTTCGGCGACCAGGGCGGTCAGCGTGGTGGCCGGGCGGTCCACGGCGGTGTCGTTGAACTCGTCGATCTCGAAGCCGCGTTCGGCCTCCGGGAGCTCGCCGAGGGCGGACAGCCGGGTGTCCGGATCGGCGGCGACGGCGGTGAGCAGCCGGCCGAGGTGTCCGGCGAGGCGGGCGATGTCGCCCTCGGCGAACAGGTCGGTGTTGTAGTTGAACGAACCGAGCAGGCCCTGCGGCCACTCCTGGAGGAAGAGTTCCAGGTCGAACCGGGTGCCGCTGGCCCGCACCCCGAACGGCTCCACCTCCACCGGCAGTCCGTCGATCCCGTCGCGCTGGGTGGCGTAGTTCTGCACCGCGAGGACGGCCTGGAAGACCGGCGGCCGGGTGACGTCGCGGGGCACCTTGAGCTCGGTGACCAGCTGGGCGAAGGGCAACTCCTGGTGGGCGTAGGCCTCCAGGCAGGTCTCCCGGGTGCGGCGGAGCAGCTCGGTGAAGGCCGGGTCGCCGTCGAGGCGGGCGGGCAGGGCCAGCACGTTGACGAACATGCCGACCAGGGCTTCGAGTTCGGGCTCGGTGCGGCCCGCGACGGGCGAGCCGACCGCGAACTCCCGCTGCCCGCTGTACCGGGCGAGCAGGGCCTGGAAGGCGGCCAGCAGCACCATGTGGACGGTGGCGTCGTGCTGCTTGCCGAGCGCGGTGAGCCGGTCGAGCAGGTCCCGGTCGACCGCGAAGCCGTAGCCGGCGCCGTCGAAGGTCTGGCGCGGCGGCCGGGGGCGGGAGAAGGCGAGCTCCAGCGGTTCGACGCCGGCCAGCTCCCGGCCCCAGTGCGCGACCTCGGCGGCGAGCCGACCGCCGCTCAGCCGCTCGCGCTGCCAGATGGCGAAATCACCGTACTGGACGGCGAGTTCCGGCAGCGGGTCGGGCCGGCCGGCCGCGTACGCGGCGTAGCCGCGGAGGATCTCGCCGAGCAGTACCTCGCTGGACCAGCCGTCGCCCACACTGTGGTGGACGACCAGCAGGAGGACGTGGTCGTCGTCGGCGAGCCGGATCAGCAGGGCACGCAGCAGCGGGCCGCTCTCCAGGTCGAACGGGACGGCGGAGGTCTCGTCGACCAGCCGTTCGGCGTGCGCCTCGCCGTCGGCGTCGGTCACCGTGAAGGCGGCCGGGCCCGCCGGGTCGACGGCCAGCAGCGGGCGGCCGTCCTCGGTGGCCGGGTACCGGGAGCGGAGGGTCTCGTGCCGGGCGACGGAGGCGTCCAGGGCGCGGCGCAGGGCTCCGGCGTCCAGCGGCCCCCGCAGCCGCCGGACCACCGGGATGTTGTAGGCCGCGGTGCCCGGTGCGAACTGCTCCATGAACCAGAGGCGTTCCTGGGCGAAGGAGAGCGGTACGGGCGCGTCGGCGGCGCGGCGCGGGATCGCCCCGCGCGGGGCGGTGCGGGCGCGCAGCCGCCGGCTGAGCAGCTCCCGCTTCGCGGCGGTGAGACCGGCGGCCGGCGGCTCGGCCGCCCGGGCCGGGACGGTGACCGCAGGGGCCTCGCCGGTGGGCGGCGGGGCGGTGGGCGACGGGGCGATGGGCGACGGGTCCGCCGGGGGCGCGCCCGCCCCGGCGGCGGAGATGGTGATGTCGGTGCTCATTGCGGCGTTGCGGTCCCTTCCAGGGCGTCCTGCGCGGCGAGCAGTTCCTCGACGGCGTCGTCGGACAGCGCGGCGAGCTCGGCGACCAGGGCGGCTTCGACGGCGTCGGCGAAGGCGGCCACCGTGCGGTGGGTGAAGAGGGTGCGCAGCGGGACGGCGAGGTCGGCCGTCCCGCGGATCCGGGCGATGACCCGGGTGGCGAGCAGGGAGTGGCCGCCGAGATCGAAGAAGTCGTCGTGGACACCGACCCGGTCGAGGCCGAGCACCTCCTGCCAGACCTCGGCGACCAGCTCCTCCGCCTCGGTACGCGGGGCGAGGTAGGCGGCGCGCAGGTCGGGGCGGGTGTCGGGGGCGGGCAGGGCCCGGCGGTCGAGCTTGCCGTTGGGGGTCAGCGGCAACGCGTCGAGCGCGACCAGGGCGTTGGGCACCAGGTGGGCGGGCAGGGTGGCGGCCAGGGCGACCCGCAGCGCGGCCGGGTCGGGAGCCCCCGCGCCGGGCGCGGGCACGACGTAGCCGACCAGGCTGTCGCCGCGGGCGACCACCGCGGCCTCGCCGATGCCGGGCCGGGCGAGCAGCGCCGACTCGACCTCGCCGGGCTCGATCCGGTAGCCGCGCACCTTGACCTGCGCGTCGATCCGCCCGAGGAACTCCAGGGCGCCGTCGGCGCGGTGGCGCACCAGGTCACCGGTGCGGTAGCGGCGGGCGCCGGGCGGGCCGTCCGGGTCGGGGACGAAGGCGCGGGCGGTGGCCCCCGGCCGGCCGAGGTAGCCGTCGGTGACACCGGCCCCGCCGACGACCAGCTCGCCGGGAGTGCCGGGCGGTACGGGCGCGCCGTGGCGATCGAGCACGGCGACGGTGGTGGCGCCGATCGGCCGGCCGATCGGCGGGCGGTGTCCGGCGTCCGCGGCGGTGAGTTCGGCGGTGGTGGCGATGACGGTGGTCTCGGTGGGGCCGTAGGAGTTGACCAGCCGGACGCTGTCGCCGAAGCGGGCCCGCCAGGCGGCGACGGCCTCCGGGGCGACCTGGTCGGCCCCGAGGATCAGCAGCCGCAAGCCGGGCGGCCAGGGGGTGGCGTCGAGGTCGGCGGCCAGCCGGTGCCAGTACGGCGTGGGCAGGTCGAGGACGGTGAGGCCGGCGGCGGACGGCTCGGCGAGCTGGTCGGGCAGTGCGGCTCCGGCATCGGCGACCACCAGGGCGGCGCCCGCGGCGAGGGCCGGGAACACCTCCTCGGCGCAAGTGTCGAAGGAGAGCGAGGCGTACTGGAGCACCCGGTCGGCGGCGGTGATGCCGTAGCCCTCGCGCATCCAGGCGACCCGGGCGGCGAGCGCGCGGTGCGGGACGAGGACGCCCTTGGGGGTTCCGGTCGAACCGGAGGTGTAGACGAGGTAGGCGGTGTCGTCCGGGCCGGCGGCGGCCCCGGCCGCGAGCGGCGCGGGCGCGGGCGGCGCGGGCGCGACGTCCGGGGCCGGTCCGCCGCGGCCGTCCGCGTCGGCGGGGAGGACCGGGCGGGCGGGGAGGACGGGGATCACCGGGACCGCGGTGGTCAGGCCGTCGACGGGCGCGCCGTCCGTGGTGACCAGCACCGCGGCGCCGCTGTCGGCGAGCATGAAGGCGAGCCGGGCGGCCGGGTACTCCGGGTCGAGCGGCAGGTAGCCGGCGCCGGCCCGCCAGGCCGCCAGCATCGCGACCACCGCGCGCGGCCCGCGCGGCAGGCAGAACGCGACCAGGTCGCCGCGCCGCACACCGTGGGCGGCCAGCCGGGCGGCCAGGGCGCGGGAGGCGTCCGCGAGCTGCGCCCGGTCGAGGGTCTCGTCGCGTCCGACCAGCGCGACGGCCGCCGGTTCCGCCGCCGCGGCGAGGTCGATCGCGTCGAGCACGGTGGCCGGGTGGTCGGGCAGCGCCGGTCCGGTGGACTCCCCCGCCCGGGCGGCGCGTTCGTCCGCGTCCAGGAGCGGCAGCCGGTGGACCGGGGTGTCCGGGTCGGCGAGCGCGGCCCGCAGCAGGGTCTCGAAGCGGCGGCCGAGCCTGACGACCCACTCCTCGTCCAGCAGGTCGGTCCGGTAGCCGAACACGGCCTGCAGGTCGGCGCCGTCCGGCCGGACGTCCAGGGCCAGTTCGAACTTGGCGGCGGTGTGGCCGCCGTCCGTCTCGGCGCAGACCAGGTCAGCGAAGGCGTGCTCGTCCAGCGCTCCGCCGCGCTGGGTGTGCACGGTCAGCAGGGTCTGGAAGAGCGGGGTCCGGCCGGGGTCGCGGTCCGGCCGGAGCTCCTCGGCGAGCTGCTCGAACGGCACCCGGCCGTGGCCGAGCGCGCCCAGCCAGTCGCTGCGGACCCGGCGCAGCAGCGCGTCGAAGGTCGGCGCGTCGGCGAGGTCCGCGCGCAGCACCAGGGCCGAGGAGAAGTAGCCGACCGTCGACTCGCTCTCGACGGTGGTGCGGGCGGCGGTGGGCACGCCGACGCAGAAGTCGTCCTGGCCGGTGCAGCGGTGCAGCAGCGCCTGGTAGGCGGCGGCCAGCACCATGAACGGGGTCATCCGGCGAGCGCGGGCGAAGGCCTCCAGTTCGGGGCCGGCGCCGCGCAGGATCCGGGTGTGGAAGGCGCCCGTGCTGCCCGGCCCGGTGGGCCGGGGCCGGTCCAGCGGCAGCTCCAGGGCGGGCGCGCCGGCCAGCCGCTCGCGCCAGTACGCCACCGCTCCGGCGGCCTCCGGGCCGGCGAGCCAGGCGCGTTCGGCGGCGGCGTGGGCGGCGTAGGAGGGCGGGGCGGGCAGGTCGAGCGGCCGTCCGGCGCGGTGCGCGGCGTAGCGGTCGGCGAGTTCGGTGCGGAGCAGGCCGAGTGACCAGCCGTCGGCGGCGATGTGGTGCAGGACGAGGCAGAGCACGTGCTCGCGGTCGGCGGTGCGCAGCAGGGCGGCGCGCAGCAGCGGTCCGGCGGCCAGGTCGAAGCCGCGGTTGGTGCGTCCGGCGAGCGCGGCGGCCGTCTCCTCGGTGGGGCGTCCGCGCAGGTCGATCTCGTCGAGCGGGACGGGCGCCGCCGCGTCGACCAGGGCGACCGGCCGCCCGTCCTCGGCGGGGAACCGGGTGCGCAGCGCCTCGTGGCGGGCGACCACCCCGTCGAGGGCGGCGCGCAGCGACTCCGGGGCCAGCTCGCCGGTGAGGCGCAGCACCAGCGGGATGTTGTACGCGGGGTCGCCCGGGTCCATCTGGTCGAGGAACCAGAGGCGTTCCTGCCCGACGGTGAGGACGGCGGACGTGGCGGTGGCGGTGGCGGTGGACGTGGCGGTGGCGTTGACGGCGTCGTTGGTGGTCGGGCTGCCGGGCGCGGACGGCTGGGCAGGCCGGTGCTCGGGCTCCTGGACGGTCCTGGACATGGTGCTCCTCGGTACCCGCCCCGCAGAGGGGACGGCGGGTCTGGGACATGGCTCGGCCGCGTGCCCTGTGTGGGTGGGAGGGAGCTGCGCGCTCGGCGAAGGCGGCGGGCCCCCGTATGGCCGCCGCAGTGCGGATCATGCTAGGGAGCCCCCAAGGGGGCGTCAATGGTCTGGACCAGCTTGACCGGTGGGACCAGTGGGACGGGTGGGACAGCCAGGGCGAAGGGGTCCGATCCGGGCGTGAACGGCGGAAAGCCGCCCGAAACACAGGTCTGGACGGCCCCGCCGCGGACGCCGCCCCGGTGCCGCGCGCCCCTCCGCCCGGCCCTTCACGCCGTCCACAGCCGCGCCCCGCCGCCGCACCCCCGGCCCTCGGAACGGGTCAGGGCCGGGCCCGCCGGGCCTGACGGGCGGTCACCGACGGGCCGTGACCGCCCGTCACGCGCCCTGGTACGCGAAGGCCGCCCACACGTCGAGGGCAGCCGTGTCGCGGCGGGCGAGCGCGACGAGCTCCGCCGGGGCTCCCGGCGGAAGCCGGCGGTCCGGTCGGAGCGCCCACAGCTGGGTGCGGCGCAGCGCCTCGGCCGGCGGATCGCCCTCCGCGAGCCGGCCGTGGAACACGTACATCAGCACGCACACCATCTCGTCGACCACCTCCCAGCGGGAGCCGATCACCCCGGTGGCCCCGGCGGCGACGAACGCGGTGGAGAGGGTGAGCGCCTCGTCGAGGTCGCCGCCGGTGTGGTCGCTGACGCAGGCGTCCAGCACCACCAGCCCGCCCGGCGAGCCCGGCGGGCGGCCCTGGGCCTGCCGCAGGATGTCGCCGACCGGCAGCCGGCCGCTCCGCGCGGGGTCCTGCCCGTCCTGGCCCGCCGCCCGCCCCGCGTCCTCCGCGCCGGACCGGACGGGCCCCGGTTCGGGCGCCAGGCCGAGGTAGGCGTCCAGCGGGGAGCCGCCCGACGGCAGTGCGTGGCAGGCGAGGTGCAGGACCGACGCCCCGGCCCGCCCCGGGGCGGGCAGCGCGGCCAGCACCTCGCGCGCCGTCCCCGCGCCCTCGGCGCCCTCGACGTAGCCGAGCAGGGTCCCGTGCGGGTAGTAGTCGGCGTGCAGGTACTCGGCCTCGACCTCGGCGAACATCAGCTCGCGGGTCGGGTCGCCGACGATCACCGGCCGCTCGCCCAGGGGCAGCCGGGGCCGCCCGACCACCTCGCAGAACTGGCGCGCCGAGGCGGCGTACGACAGCACCGCCCGCTCCAGGGCGCGGACCGGCCGGCTGCCGTCGCGCAGTCCGCTGCTCAGCAGCGCCGCGTGCCAGGGAACGCCGCCGAACTCGCCGAACGGCACCAGGACCAGCCGGGGCAGCCCGCCCGCCACCCCACCGCTGCCGGCCGATCGCAGCGCTGGGTGCCGGAGCAGCGGCCGGAGGACGGCGGTGCCCGACCAGTCGCACAGCTCCGCCAGGGTGGCCTGCCAGCGGCGCCGGGCGGCGACCCGGTCCGGGTGGCCGGCCGGGTGGTCGCCCAGGGTGGCCTGCCGATCCACGTGTGCCCGCCGGTAGGCGGTCAGCGGACCGCGCGGGCCGAGCGCGTCCGAGCTCACCAGGCTGAGCGGCACCAGCTCGACACCGCCCGTGCCCGCCGCCGTGACCAGCAGCGCCTGACCGCTCCGGCCCTCGCCGGGCGGCAGCAGGTAGACCAGGCCGTCGGCTCCGGCCGCACGCAGGCTCCGGGCGATCTCCTCGACCGACGGTGGTGCCATGAGCAGGGTGCCGGCCGGGGAGTCGGCCAGCGCGGCGACCGCGCGGCGGCGCAGGTCGTCCGGCATCGGGACGGCAGCGCCGCCGGGCAGCGAGTCGAGCAGCGTGCCGGGAAGGCCGAGCAGGGCATCGAGCGAACCGACGGAGGCGATGTCACCGGCTTCACCGCCCACCGCCCAGGCGGCGGCGAGATCCTCGCGGCCGGCGGCCCGCAACAGGTCGGGGACGTCGGTCGTGGTGGTGGAGGCGTGCAGCACCAGGCCCCGGCCGAGCTCCAGCACCTCCACGGCGGCCCGCAGGTGGGGCGTCGCGGCGTCCGGGGCGGACGGCTCCCCGGGCTCCTCTCCCGTCCCCACCGCATCGAGGTCGGCCAGGCACCAGTGGGCGATCGACAGGGCTTGGGCGGCGGCGTCCCTGGCCACCACGAGGGCCGGGGCGGCGGCGGCCTGGAGCAGCGTGGCGGCGGCCGTCTCACGCAGCGCGGCGAGGCCGAACTCGCGGCCCAGCCGGCGGTCGTCCGGGCCGAGGCGCTGCCGGTGGACGCGGGCCACCAGCATCGTCGCCGCGGCGAGCAACTGGGTGGGACTCCCGCGCCGGAGCCGGTCACGGACGGCCCCCGCGGCGGCCAGCGCCGCGACGGCGTCGGCCGGGAGCCGCGCGTGGCGGTACCGCATCATCAGCAGCATCGCCCGCAGCAGTTGTCCGCGCGTGCCCTCCAGGCTCGCCGGGTCGACGGCCCTGTCGAGCTCGTCGAGGTAGGTCAGGGCGCCGCCGACGCGGTGTTCCGAGTAGACCGGATAGAGGGCCAGCAGACCGAGCGCCGACGCCGCCCGCATGGTCAGCACCGCCTTGTGCAGATGCCCGGCGGGCGTCTCCTCCGCCGCCTCCACCATCAGGCCGACGGCCTCGACGATCCGGTCCGGGGCCGTGAAGAGGGCGTGCATGAAGGTGACCGCGCCGAGGTCGCCTCGTGCGAGCAGGTACAGCGGGTCGTCCACCGGGACCGCCGCCACCAGCGGCTCCAGCTCGGCCACCACCCGGCCCATCCGCCCGGTGTCCCGGCCGGTCATCGCGTCCTGGAACTCCAGCATCAGCCGGGTGCGCTGGAGGGTCGGCAGCTCACGCGCCACCAGCCGGTCCACCCCGGCGTGCTGCGAACGGGACAGGAAGGCCAGCACCTCGGCGTGGTAGCGGCGGGAGGCCTCCAGGTCCTGGTAGTCCCCGCCGAGCAGGAAGCGCTGGTAGAGGCTGACCGAGAGGTTCTCCAGGTAGACGGCCCGGTTGACGTCGTCCGGTGCGGCCCGGCGGAACGCGGCGCGCTCGTGCCGGATCGCGGCGTCCAGGTCGGCCATCTCGTTGGTCAGCGCGAAGCGCTTGCTCATCGCCGCCGCCAGCGAACCGTGCAGGTGGTCCTCCGACCACTGGGTGCCGGAGGGCTTCGCCCGCGACTCGTCCAGCAGCCCGATCACCCGGTCCACCGCGCCCAGGTCGGTCGAGAACTCGCCCTGCACGATGGAGGCGTGGGCCAGCTGCTGGAGGATGTCACTGCGGCGGATCCCGTGATCCTCCTCCTGCATCGAGTCGACGGCCACGGTGAGGTGGTGGGCGGCCTCCTCGGTGCGGTACGTCTCCGGGTCGTGCTCGCGCATCGCGTTCACCATGGTGCCGAGCATCGCGTGCGAGGCCGGCCGCACCGGGTCGTCCCCGGCCATGCCGGTCAGGCCCTCGCGGAGCACCTCCACCGACTCCCGCGCCTCCTCGGTCGCCACGTAGCGGTCGAGCCGGGCCAGTCCGGCCAGCGCGCCACCGAGCAACCAGCGCACCGTGCCGCCCAGTTCGTGTTCGGGCGGGAGCAGTCGGCGCAGATCGCGCAGTCGGGCCAGCCGGTGGTCCACGTCCTCCGGCCGGATCGTGCCGTCGCAGCGCTCCCAGTACCGGTCGATCAGGCTGAGCGAGGCCCGCAACCGGTAGGGGTCGTCCGGCGCGCTGGTCGCCGCGATCAACTCCAGGTGCATGACCGCCCGTTCGACGCGCAGTTCCTGCTCGGGCGTGGCGGCGCGACGCTCGTCCCCGACCAGCAGGAGGGCGAGGCGTTCCCGGACGGCGAGTTCGAGGGGCTCGGCCAGGTCGACCGGGCCGGGCTCGGTGTCCGGGGCCGGACGGAACGGCGGGCCGTCGGCGTCCGTCCACGGCGGCGGGCGCAACCCGCCGAGGACGCCCTCCAGGACGGCGCTCGCGGCAGCGAGGTCGGCGGGGTCGAGGTCGCGGTCGTGCCGGTCGGCGAGCGCACAGCCGAGGTTGGCCAGGAAGCCCGGGTCCTGGTCGTCGTAGTCGGCCTCGTCGGACGGATCCCGTCCGGCGAGTGCCCGCCAGGGACCGGGCGGGACCGGGACGGGGCAGGCGAGCCGCAGCGCCTCGACGGCCCGGTCGAGGTCGTCCGCGCGGGCGTCCCCGTCGGCCGAGGCGTCGGCCAGCACGTCCTCGTGGCGTACGTGCAGCAGCAGCCCCAGCCGACCGGCGGCCTCCGCACGCTCCGGCGCACCGGGATCGAGGAGCGCCACGGCGAGCGTCAACAGCTCGACGGCAGAAGTCCGTTCGGCCAGCACGGCGGACCTGATCTCCTGGTCCTCCGCGAAGTCCGGCTGCGCCGCGGCCCGCCAGTACCGGACGGAGAGGGTGAGCCCGAGCAGGAACCGCACCTCGGCCGACGCCTGTGCCGGCGCCGCCGCCCCGGCCCGCTCCAACAGCCCGCGCGCGGAGGCGAAGGCGGTCAGCGCACCGGAGAGAAGGACGGACTCGCGCCTCGGATCCGCCTCGGCGTCGTACTCGTCCAGCAGTCTCCGCCCGCGTGCGACCGACGCCGCGGCCTCGTCGAGCACCGTCACCGGAACATGACCTCCCCCGTCGCCCACCCGTCCACGGCAGACAACCGCACCACCCGCCCCCGGTCAACAACAAGCGGCACGGAGAGGCCCGGCCGCCCGGCACACCGGACGGCCGGGCCGGGGCACTGCTCAGATACCGCCGAACTCGCCCGCCCGGACGGCGGCGACGAAGGATCGCCAGGCATCGGCGGGGAAGCGGAGAGCGGGCCCGTCGGGGTCCTTCGAGTCACGGATCTGGAGCCGATCGTAGCTCTTGACCACCGGAAGACTTCCTCGACGGCCACACCCTCCCCGGCGGAGCCGCCCGCAGCTTCGCCGCCCACCGCTGGGGCAACCGCATCCGACCACCCCAGCACACCAGCCCCGGCCGCCCGACGAATTGGGCGGTCGGGGCCTTCGTCGCTCCTCGGCTCCCGGCTTGCTCGCGCGCCCTCTTGACGCCCTGGCCTTCAGCAGGAGTGACTGTATTGCAAGAAGACGCAACTACCTGGACGCAGGAGGGCGCGGTGGCACTACGGTTGATCTGGAAGGACGACAAGTCCCCGGATGGAAACTCCCCGACCATCTTCGTCGACGAAGAGACCAGGGATCTGGTGATCCAGGGCTACCGCCTCGATACCAGGACCGAGGAGGAGGTCCATGCTGCGGGCAACGTCCCGGACTACGAGAACGTCGTCCGGATGCCTGCGCACGTGGTGGATGCAGTCAGGAAGGCGTGCGATGTCTCGGACGGCGGTGACCAGGCCCGATGAGTTGCTGAAGGCAGCTCATCACTCGGCAGTTCACCTGGAGATGCGCGACGGGTACATGCTTGGCGATCCGGCGCTCCACGCATGGCGACAGGGTGTTCGGCATGATCCGGCAGACCGGCCGGCATGGTGGCGGCCCTGGCTCGACGTCGTCGTCGAGGCAGTCTCGCGCGGTGTGGAGATCCGTCGGGCCCGGATCGTGTCCGAGCCGGTCAGCGAGTACATCCGGTACGAGTACGACGTGACGTTCCCCAACGTCGCTGCGGGCGAGCAGGTCCGGTGGCTTCCGCGCCGCCTGGCATCCACGCTCGCCCTTCCTGGCAACGACTTCTGGTTGATCGACGGCCAGCTTGTCGTATGGGGTCACTTCGCCGGTAACGGCGACTGGCTGGAGAACGAGGCCACCGAGGACCCGGCGGCCGTCGAACTCTGCTCCCTCGCCTTCGAGGCCGTGTGGGAACGGGCCACGCCGCACGACCAGTACAAGATCACTTGATTCCAGCGGACACCGGGCAGTCAGCACATGTCGTCGTCGCCATCGTCCAGCGTTGTCGCTGCTCGAAAGGCCCTGGCCAACCGCCTCACGGAGCTCCGAAAGGATGCGGGACTCAAGGGCGAGGAGTTGTCTGCCCGGTGCGGTTGGCACCCCGCCAAGACCTCCCGGCTCCAGAGCGGCAAGGCTGCGCCGTCCGAGGACGATCTCCGGGCATGGTGCCGCGCTTGCGGCGCGGAGGGCCGGATCCCGGACCTGATCGCAGCCGCGCGGGCCGTGGACTCGCTGTACACCGAGTGGCGGCGCATGGAGCGCACCGGGTTGCGAGCCGCCCAGGAGTCGGTGTTCGACCTGTACGAGCGCACGCGGCACTTCCGGGTGTACGCCAGCAGGGTCGTCCCCGGCATGGTGCAGACCCGGGAGTACACGGCGGCCGTCCTGCGGGCGATCCAGCGTTCACGAGTCGCCATTGACGATGTGGAGGCCGCTGTTGAGGCTCGAATGGAGCGTCAGCGGATGCTGTTCTCCGGCCCGCGTCGGTTTGCCTTGGTGCTGGAGGAATCAGTCCTACGCGGGGCGGTGTGCGACGGGGATACGTTGGCTGGCCAGCTCGGGCATCTGATAGCCGTCAGCACTTCTCCGAGCATCAGCCTGGGAATCATTCCGACACGGCCGGACCGTGCGCGGTCTCCAGCCAAAGACTTCTACATGTTTGATGACGCCTTGGTCTCCGTCGAGCTGACGGTGGGCTATCTCAGGCATACGGAGCCAAGGGAGGTCAGAGACTACGCAGCCGCGTTCCTGGCCCTGTCGCAGATGGCGGTCTACGGCGGCGAAGCGCGCGCACTGCTCACCAGCGCGATAGACGCCCTGCGCTGATCCCGGCGCAATTGGGCGCAATTTCCTGGCACCGCCTGTAGCCGACTCCCTACGGTCTATCACGCACCCCCCACCGCCACGGCGAAGGAGACCCCCGGCTGCGCTGATAGACCCCTACGCCGCCCCGGTGTTCGGCATCGGCGGCCTGTGGGCGGGCCAACGCCGCGCGCGGGACGGCCTGCCGCCGCCCGTTTCCCCGGTGGGCGCAGAACCGGCCCTTGTGGGCCTCTCAGATTCCCGCTCCGGCCGCCGTCCCTGGCAGGCAGCCGGCCGGAGCGGGATCCGCAACACCGGACGGCCCGGGCACCTGCCGGTGACCGGGAACCCCGCAGTGTGAGGAGGTACCAGTATGAGCACGCCCCCGCCCGAGCGTCCGCCCGGTCCCACGACGCCGGACAGCGCCAACACCGTCCCCGCCGAGTAGGAGGAGCCCGCCCATGCCCGTCGAGATCATCGTGTCCAAGCACAAGGGCAACGAGAAGCCCCCGCCGAAGCACGCGGGCAAGCCCGCCGAGGAGAAGCCCGCGCAGCCGTCGAAGTAGCGACTGCCGGCACACTGGCAGGCCCCTCCTGCGTGTTGGCGAGGGGCCTGCCCCCCACTGCAAGGGAGAGCACCGATGGCCGACCGTCTGGTCATCTCGTACGAGTCGCGCCACTTCGCCGACGCGGACTGGTCGAGGAACGCGGACCGGTGGCGGGCCAGCTTCTACGAGAACGGAGCCAAGATCTTCGGTACCGCCGACATCACCCGTGTCATCCCTGGTGTCACGCCGAATCCCCGCGAGGCGCTGGGGGTGGACCCGGGACTTCTCGACCGCATCCCGCGGGTGATCTTCACCGAGGACGGCGGGCTCTCTCCGTCGCTGGCCGAGCTGCGGCCGTCGCTGCTGCTCCTGCTGGAGTCGGTCGAGGTCTCGGCCGAGTGGCGGGGGAAGGGTGTCGGGATGCGCTTGGCGGTCGAGGCCCTCCGCCGCCTGGCTGTCCCGGGGACGCTCGCACTCTGCTACCCGGCTCCGATCCACGACCACGGGCCGGACGAACCGTGCAGCTTCGAGTCCGAGGACCCCGAGGTCCGCAGGCCCGACGAGGAAGCCGTGGCCAGGCTCCGGCGCGCCTGGGAACGCCACGGGTTCGGGCCGCTCGGCGAGGGCGTGTACGTCCGTCTCATCGAGCCTTAGGACCGGTCCTCTGCCGCAGACGGGCCGGGGGCAACCTCACCTCCAGGACCAACCATGTGGGCCAGCACCGAGCCCGACCGGCAAGCCGTGATCAGACAGTCTCGTCGCGGAGCGGGTCGAACTCCGCGCCGGCGGCGTACGCGGGCGGCGGGCCGGAGCGGAGCGCCGCCCCGGCCTGCACCGCAGCCGCGTCGCCCGGCGGCTGGAGCAGGCCCAAGAACCTGGGGTTCCAACTCACCGAACCGGCGGGCCTGTTGCGGGCCACCCTCGCCCTCACCGCCTGGCGGCTGCTCGACGACCGAGGGGACGGCGGACGTCAGGCCGGGGGTCCGCCGGCGCTTCGGGACCTCACCTCACGTCGTGCGTGATCCGGTGGTTCACTCCGCCACCCGGCGGACCGTCCAGAACCCGACGTAGCAGGCGAGCGGCAGGGCGACCAACAGGGCGGCCCAGAAGGCGGCGTGGCCCCACACCTCGGCGATCGAGGAGAACCAGCTGCCGAGCACCGGGATGCGCAGGGCCTCCAGCGGGCCGAGCGGGGGCGGCCAGGCTCCCAGGACCACCACCCCCAGGGCCGAGCCGGCCAGTATCCGGGGCGCGGTCCGGGGGACGGCCACGGCGCCGAGGAGGGCGAGGAAGGCCAGCAGCAGCAGGTAGTCCGCCTGGTAGGCGGCGCCGGCCTGGCCGGTGCCCCAGGACTCCGGGGTGGGGTGGTGGGGCTGCCCGACGACGAGCCGGACCTCGACGGCCGCCCAGAGCAGCAGTGTCAGCACGAGGGTGCCGCCGAGGGCGAAGAGCAGCCGGTCGCGGAGGCCGGCGCGGCCGGTCCGCCAGCGGTTCGGGCTGCCGCCGCGGGCCCGGCGGCGGGCGGCGAGCCGACGGCGGTCGCCCGCGGCCCGTTCCTCGGCCTCGTTGGCGGGGTTGAGCAGCCAGCGGTTGGAGCGGCCGTTGAGGACCAGGGCGAGGACGACCCCGGCCGCCGCCCCGACACCCGCCCAGCTGCCGAGGCCGCCTTCGAACATCACCACCCGCTCGACCACCGCGGCCGGCGGCCTGAGCACCGTCATGGGCGGCCCGAGCCGCAGGTAGCCGACGGCGAAGGCCGCGGCGACGACCAGGAGGAGCACCCGCCGGCCGATCCGGGCCGGGAACGCGGCCACCGCGACGGCGGCGACCAGGGCGGCGCCCAGCTGTCCGACGGTCTCCCGGGCCGCCGTGTCCCCCGCGGTCCGCAGCGGGCCGCCGAACGCGCCGTCGGGCAGGAAGGCTCCGCCCGCTCCGGCGTCGACGGCGATCCGCCAGACCGCGCCCGCCCAGAGCGTCACGGCGAGGCCGAGGAGCAGCAGCACGGCCGCGGCCGCGCGCCGGGGAACTGCGCTCCGGGCGCCCCGTCCCCAGGCGCGCGCCGTCGTCTTCCAGGCGCCCCGGTCGGCTCCGCGCCGCGCCCCCTCGGCGCGGACCCTCCGCACGTGCAGCACGGCGGCGGCGGCCAGCAGCGCCCGGCCCTCGGCCGTGGTCGGGGAGGCGACCAGCGCGCGGCGGCGCAGCTCCGACCAGGCGCGCCGGAACCGGTCCCGCTCGCCCCTCAGCACGGCCGCACGGGCGGTGCCGGCCGTGTCGGCGACGACGGTGGCGGCCGTGTGCGCGGGCACCGGCAGCCTGCGCAGCGGGCCCGGCAGTGCGGAGACCCGCCGCACCACCGCGAGACGCTGCGCATCGGGCTGGACGGTGAGCAGCAGGGCCCAGCGGTGGGCCGTCGCCAGCTCGTCGGCGGTGAGGCGTCCGTCGCGGCCTCCGCCGCCGCGGCCACCGCCGCGACCGCCGAGGTCCCGGGCCTCCCGCCCGACGGCCTCCAGCACGGCGGGCAGTTCGGTCAGCGCCAGCAGCCGGCGGCAGGCCCCGTCCGGGCAGGCTTCGTGCCCGCAGCGGAAGCGGGCGGCCAGCGCCGGCAGCCCGGCGGCGATCAGCTCGTCGACGAAGGCGGCCGTGCCGTCCTCGCCGGCCGTCCGGGCCAGCCCCGTCGCGTCCACCCGGCGGTCCCGGACGTGCGGGACCGCCTCCGGCGCGAACACCGCGCCCAGCGCCAGCACCGCGCGCGAGGCCGCGCGCGACCTGTCCGCCGGGGTGCCGCGGTCGACGTCCTTCAGGTAGTGGAGGTCGAGGGCCGTGTCCTTGACCTCGTCGCGCAGCCAGTCGCGCAGCCGGCGCGCGCCTCCGCTCATCAGCCAGGCCGCCGCGTCGCCCGATTCCGCGAGCATCCGCACCGCCAGCGCCGTCGGGTCGTGGAAGTCGGCGCCCCGGTAGGCGATCGGGCGGTACGCGGGCCCGGTCTCGACCTGGGGGGCCTCCGGGGCGACCCGGGTGCGTACCACCTCCGGGCTGCCGCCGGCCAACCAGTCGCGGACCTGCGGCGCGGTCCAGCGGTCGGCCGGCTCCTTGGTGAACAGCCCCTGGAGCAGCAGCCTCCGGCGCTCGTCGGTGACGGCGGCGAGGTCCACCACGTCCTCCATCACCAGCCGGTACTGGAGGGCCTCGTCGCTGACCAGCCCGCCGTCCGCCCGCCGGTAGCGGGTCCCGCCGGTGAACACCTCGTACAGGATGGTGCCCAGGGCCCACCACGGGCCGGCCCGGTGGTTGTGGCCGGCGAGCTGCTCGGGCGCCATGAAGGCGACGGTGACCTGCATGTCGGCGGAGAACCGGCGGCTGGCGGTGAGTTTGGCGACGCCGCCGAAGTCCGCCACCACGAACTGGGGCGCGGCCGGACCGCCGCGGCCGGACCGGCCGCCCTCGCGGACCAGGATGTTGGCCGGCTTGAAGTCCACCGGGTTGCGGTCCACCGTGGTCTGCCAGAAGTCCAGCAGCGCGACCAGTTCGCGGATGATCCGCTCGGTCTCGCCGGGCCGGTCGAGCCTGCCCCGGCGGCGCAGCTCGGCGACGTGGTCGGCCAGGGTGACCGGCAGGTACTCCATCGCCATCCAGTCGCAGAGCGCGCCCGCGTGCTCGATCCGCCCGTGGCCGAGGATCTCGGGGACGTGGCGGCGGAAGGCGGCATCGCCGAGGTGGGTGAGGAGTTCGGTGTCGGCCTGGACGCCGGGGTTGCCGACCTTGACGGCCGCGTCGCCGCCGCCGTCGGCGCGGCGGACGTGCCACACGGTGCCCTCGCTGCCGGAACCGGCCGGGCCGACGGGGTGGTAGCGGTCGGTCAGGGCGGTGGGGAAGGCTCCCGCCTGGTCGGCGGAGGGACCTGCGGAGGGGGCGGCCGTCGGGCTCGCCGACCCGCCGGGGGCCGGCGGGGGCTGGGTCGCGCCGGGGCGCTGGACGCGGGTGGGCGCACCGGGCGCGGGGGTCCGCGCCGGGGCGGGAGCGGGGGGCTTGCCGCGCTGGAGCCGGGTGGCCGGCGAGGGGACGGCGCTCCCGGCGGCCGGGGTGCCGGCGCCGGTGGGCGCGCCGTCGGTCGAACCGGTGGTCGCGCCGGTGGTGCCTCCGGTGCCGTTCCCGGTCCGCCGGGGACGGCTGCCGCCCTGGACCCGGGTGGGCGGGCTCGCGGCCGGGGCTCCCTGCGGGGTGCCGGACCGGGGGTTGGTCGGGGTGCCCGTCGGGGTGCCCGTCGGGGTGTCGGACCGGTGGCCGGCCGGTGCCCCGCCGCCCTCGGTGCCGGTCCGGCCGTCGTTCGCGGGCCCACCGGAGCGCTGGACCCGGGTGGGCGGGCTCGCAGCGGTCGGGCCGTCGCCCGACCGGCCCTGCGCGGGCGTCCGGCCCTGGCCCTGGCCCTGATTCCGGCCCTGATTCTGGCCCTGGCTCTGGTTTCGGCCGCCGCCCTGCGCCTGGCCTCCGCCCCGGGCCTGGTTCGCCCCCTGGCCCGGGACCTGGTCCTGGCGCCTCCCCTGTCCCGTGCCCTGTCCCGTGCCCTGCCCCGTCCCCTGCCCCCGGCCCTGCTTGCGGGTGGGCGGACTCGGTTCCGGTGGTGTGTCGGCCATCGCGCCGTTCTCCTCCTCGCGCCCCCGGGTCACCGGGGAGCGCCGAACTCGTCGATCTCGATCACCTGGACGTCGATGTCCTGCGCGAACCGCAGCCGGTGCCCCGGCCAGACCACGGTCGGCCCGGTGACCGGGCGGTCGTCGACGAAGGTGCCGTTGGTCGACCCCACGTCCCTGACGTGCAGCACCCCGTCGATCCAGCTCAGCTCCGCATGGTGCCGGGAGAGCTGGTTGAGGTCCGCCAGGCCGGGGATCGCGGCGCAGTCGCGGTCGTCGCGGCCGATGGCCAACCCGCAGCCCCCGCGCCGGCGTTCACCCCGGATCGGCAGCAGCGCCCCGGCGATCACCAGCGCCAGCCGGACCACCGGACGGGCGGCCGGCTCCGGCCGCCGCCCCTGCTGTGCGGGTGCGGCGCGGGCCGGCCGCGTCGCCGCCTCGGGTGCGGCGGCCGGTACGGTCGCGGGCGACCCGGCGGCCGACGCGGTACCGGGCGCGGACGGCGCGGGCCCGGGGGGCGGGGGCGCGTCCTGCTCCGGGTCGTACCGTTCGAGCTCCACGAAGAAGTGCACCTGGCAGTACCCCCGGGTACCGGAGGTCGGGCACTCCCCCGGCGCTCCCACCGGGCAGCGGTAGATCACGGTCGCCACGAGGTCTCCCGGAGAGTCACGCCGCGCCGGACCAGGTCTCGTTCGATCCGGCCCAGGTCGCCGGGGCGCGGCACCCCGATCACCCGGACCTCGCCCTCGGTGACGTGCACCTGGAGTTCCGGCCGCTCGGGGCGGTGGTCCAGGTGGGGCGTGTAGCGCTCGCGGCCGAGGGCGGTGCGGATCACCAGCCGCTGGTTGGCCGATCCCCGCCAGACCAGCCGGGTCGGCTGCCCGGCCCGGTAGCGGCCGGTGACGACCGCGTCGGCGCCGGCCAGTGCGGAGGCGGTCGCCGGGTCGGCGGCCAGTTCCTCCGGCTCCCAGCCGGTGTACACCAGCAGGTCGGCGGCCCGGCCGGCGCGGCGGCGCTCCTCGTCGGCGGCGCCGAGGAGGGCGGCGAGGGCCGGCGCCTGTTCCAGCGGTTCGCCGCCGCTGACGGTCAGGCCGTCGATCCCGTCGGCCAGGGCCGCGCGCCACAGTGCGGCGAACCGCTCCGTCGTCAGCTCCCGCCCGCCGGAGGGCTCCCAGGTGTGCCGGGACATGCAGCCGGGGCAGGCCAGGGTGCACCCCTGGAACCAGACGCCCATCCGCCGGCCGGGGCCGAGCGAGGTGACCGGCCGGTAGACCTGGCTCACCCGGGCCGCCGGCGGGCTCTCCGGGGCGACGGCCGGTCCTGCACCGTGCCCGACGGCCGGGTCGGCGACGCGCCCGCCGCCCGGCCCGCCGTCCGTCGACTCCTCGCTCACCCGGGCCAACGGTTCACCTCGACGCGGTAGCCCTCGCCGTCCCCGTCGCCCTCGACCGAGGCCACCTCGATCCGCTCGCCGCGCTTCGGCAGGGTCCGGAAGACCTCCTTGGCCAGCGGGTTGACCAGCGCCGACTCGACGGCGGTCAGGACCCCGCGACCGCCGTGGTCCAGCCGCCGGGTCGCCTCGACCCGCAGCACCTCCCACGCGTCGTCCGCGACGGTCAGTTCGGCGCCGTGCACGTCCCGGATCCGGCCCGCCACCGAGGCGATCGCCTTGTCGAGGATCTGCGGCACCCACTTCTCCTGCATGAAGTCCATCGGGATGAAGTTGTCGCCGAAGCGGTTGCGCAGCTCGGGACGCCGGATCTGGTCGTTGAAGAAGGTGTCGAAGGCCTCCCGCAGCGCCTGGCGGACGATCACCGGGTCGTCGTGCCGGGTGAGCTGACGCCGGCCGCTGCGGGCGGGCGCCGCCTGCGCCGGCTCGCCGGCCTGCGGTACCGGTTCGCCGCCCGGGCCGCCGTTCTCCGCCGCCGCCCGCCCGCCGTCCCGGGACTGCTCCGCCACCACGGTCGCCGTGATCCCGAGGTTGGACGTGAAGATCAGCACGCATTCGGTGAAGTAGACGGTGGCGCCGCGTCCGTCGGTGAGCCGGCCGTCCTCCAGGATCTGCAGGAAGAGGTCGAACAGCCGCGGGTTGGCCTTGTCGATCTCGTCGAAGAGCAGCACGCTCATCGGGTTGGCGCGAACGGCGTTGGTCAGCTCGCCGCCCGCGTCGTGGCCGACGAAGCCCGGCGGGGCGCCGATCAGCCGGTCCCGGGCGTGCTCCTCGGCGAACTCGCTCATGTCGAAGCGGATCGGCCGGGCATCCTTGCCGAGGATCATCTCGGCGACGCCCTTGGCGAGTTCGGTCTTGCCGACACCGGTCGGGCCCGAGAGGAAGAGGGTGCCGCGCGGCCGGCTCGGCGAGCTGGACGACTGCGCGCCGTTCAGCCCCGCCGCCGAACGCATGAAGATCTCCAGCGTGCGGCGGACGGCGTACGGCTGGCCGATCACCTTGCCGTTGAGGAACCGCTCACCGTCCGCGATCCGCTCGCGCAGCGCCGCGGTGGCCCACGGGTTGTCGAGCACGCCGATCCGGTAGAGGCGGGCCGCCTCGTCCAGGCGCTGCACCGGGAGGCCGCGGTCCAGCGCCATTCGCCCGATCGCCATCACCTCCGAACTGCCCATGCCGTGGGAGGAGTCGGCGAGTGCCTTGGCGGCGGACACGGTCTCGGCCGCGTCGAGCAGTTGGCCGCCGGTCGCCGCCTGGTAGCGGGCCAGCCCGCCGACCACGTGCCGGGCGGCGGCCAGCCGCTGGTCGTGCGGCGGCTGCGGCACGTTGATCACCCGCACCGCGCGGCTGCCGACCGCGAACTCCATCGGCAGGTCCTCCTGCCGTTCCACCACCCAGAACACCGTGTTGTACGGCGTCACAACCGTGCTGCCCTGCACGGGTCGGGCGGTGTGGCCCAGCTCCTCGGCGGCGGCGAACAGCCGGGCGGCCTCGCCCGCGACGGGTGCGCGGGCCGAGCCGAGCCGGGCCGCGTAGGGGACGACGAGTCCGATCGGCGGGCCGGGGTGGCGGACCACGCCGACCATCGCGTCGCGCAGCCGGTCCAGCAGCTCGGGCTCGTCCTCGTCGTCCGCGTCCGGCGCGCCGTTGCCCGCGCCGCCGCTGCGGCGCCACCGCTCGTCGCGTTCGGCGAACTGCCGGATCACCTCCGGGACCTCCTCGACCGTGGCGCTCAGCCTGAGCAGGGCGATCCGGTCGTTGACCTGGTCGACGAAGGCGAGCGCGCCGTAACCGCGGGCCAGGCAGAGCGATTCGATCACCCCGCCCAGGGTGTACGGGGCGAGCGTGGTGCTGCTGCCGGCGGCGTGGTCGTCCGGCAACAGGTACTGGTCACGGACGTTGCCCGTCAGCAGCACCTGCGGGTAGACGGTGAGCGCCATGTCCAGCTCACGGATCCAACTGGGCGTCGCCGAACGCGGACCGTCTCCCGCCCCGGCGCCGTCGGGCCCCTCCGCACCGGACGAACCGGCCGCACCGGCCGCCGCGTCCTTCCGGAGGTCCGCCCTCCCACCGTCCGCGTTCCCACCGCTCGTGTCGTCCCTGCTCACGTTCTCACCGCTCACGCTGTCGCTGCTGCTGTTGCCAGGCCTGGGCGGCGTTCGCCGAGCCCTTGCGGCCCGGCTTCCTCGTCCCGCGGCGCTGGACGGCGGCGGCCGGCGGCGGCCACGAGCCGTTCGGCACCACGCCGGCGGCCATCGTGCCCGGCGCCATCGCGGACGTCCGCTCCAGGCGCACGCCCTTCTCCCGGACGGCCTCCTCGATGGAGGGCAACTGCTCGTCGCAGAACCACTGCTGGACCAGCTCGTCCTGCTCCTCGGCGAGCTCCTCGTCCACCCCGTCGCCGGCCGCACCGTCGGCCGTACCGTCCCCGGCCGCGCCGTCCCCGGCCGTCGGGCCGCCGGACCGCTTGACCACCGAGGTCGAGAGCGTCGCCCGGTCCGGCGACAGCACCAGCCGCAGCCCGTACCCGGCCACCGGCGCCTCGCCGCCGGCCGCGCCACCGGGTTCGGGGTCGCCGAACGGCACCACCACCTCCCCCTCCTCGGCCAGCAGGTCGGTGAAGTCCTCGCCCACCAGGTAGTCCCGCTCGCGCAGCACCTCGGCGAGCGCCACCGCCACCGGCCCGCGGTTGCGGTGCGCGTCCGCCCGGGCCACCGCCGCCTCCACGGCGGGGCGCAGGTAGGCCGGGTCCTCCGCGGCCGTGAGGTCGGCGACCAGCCGGTCGCGTTCCCCCGGCTCCGCCTCCTGCGCCAGTTCCACCAGTGCGGCCCGCAGTTCGGCGCGCTCCTCGTCGCGACCGCGGCGCAGCACCGAGTGCTGGACGAGCGCCGCCAGGTCGGTGAGCGTCGTCCGCACCTCGGAGACGGTGCCGGCCGCCTTCAGGGACCGCACCAGCCCGGCCACCCGCTCCAGGTCGGCGGGGTCGCAGCGGGGCACGTCCCGGTCCAGCACGGCCTGGGCCTCGGCGAGCGCACCGGCCCGGACACCGTCGGTCCGTTCCGCCAGCTCGCGCGCCGCCTCCTCCGCCGCTGCCGCCGCCGTGGCGGCGTCCCCCGCCGCGTTCCGGACGGGCTTCCTCGGCGGGCGCGGCCGTTCCGGTTCGACCACCGCCTCCGGCAGCACCGCCGCCCACACGTCCTGGACGGCCTCCGCCAGCTCGCGCGCCGCGCGGCCGTTGGCCGCCCGGGCCCGCTCGATCGCCCGGGTCAGCTCGGCCTCGTCCGCCCCGGCGCCGACGGTGACCGTCTCGACCCGCACCTTCCCGGCCCGGTACGCGCGGCGCAGCTGCCCGGCCTCGCCGCGCAGCCCCTGCGCCTCCTCGTTCAGCTCGCCGAGCCGGGCGCGCAAGTCCGCCCGCCGCTCCTCGGCAAGGAGCCGGGCGCGCAGCTCCGCCCGGCGTTCCTCGGCGCGCCGCAGGTTCTCGGCCCGCTGGGCCTCGGCGGCCAACTGCGCGCGCAACCGCCGACGGCGCTCGGCCTCCTGGTCGACGTAGGACCATCCGTATCCCGCGGAACTGCTCACCGGCCGCCTTCCGAGCGCGAGTCGTGACGTACGGTGCGGACCGGGGGCTCGGCACCGGTGGGAACACCCTACGCGCGCCGTCAGGGCCGGTGCGGGCCGAGTCGTCGGACGACCACGCGTGGACCGGCACACCGCCCCCGAGGTGCTGCTGAGGGCCCATCATGCCGCAGATCGTGGAGGGTTGTTCCCGCCTTGCGGGAATCGGTGATCACCGCCCGCGGTCGACACCGGCACGCTAGATTGCCCCTCGGCGGATCGTGGATCGCGAACGCGGGTCGGGCGGACGGAGGTGACGGGCGATGGAGCTGGCCGAGGTGCTGGAGGCCCTGCGGGAACGCTGGGACGAGGTGCAGGAGTTCCTCGACGAGTCGGCCCGGGCCCGGCTGCGGGAGCTGCTCACCGCGCCCTCCAGGGACCCCGAGCGGATCGCACGCAGGATCGTCCGGCTGCTGCTCGCCTCGGTTCCCGACGGTCACCCGGTCCGGGCGGTGTTCGAGGACTCGGTCCGCTACGCGCCCGGCGCCCGGGCCGAGCAGATCAACCGGGAGGCGGTCCTGAGCGCGCTGGCGTTCTTCGGCCGCCGACCCGCGGCGGCGCAGCCGCCCCCCGACGCCGACGACTGGCTGCTCGACGCCGGGAACGTCACCGCCGCGGAGTACCGGGCCGGCGGACACGACCCCGCCGACCCCGACCTCATCCGGCTGACCGACCGCCAGGGCACCGTCCGGCTGCCGTCCTTCCAGTTCGACGGCGCCTCCGGCCTCCCGCTCCCGCTGGTCGTCGAGGTCAACCGCCTGCTCGACGCCGACGACGACCCGTGGGGCGTCGCCGACTGGTGGCTGGGCGCCAACGCCTGGCTGGACGCCGTCCCCGCCCGCCTGCTGGGCACCCCCGGCGAGCACTCCCTGCTCGCGGCGGCCCGTGCCGAGATCGCGGAGTGGTGACCGGATGCCCGACGTGAAGGTCCCCGCCCCCACCGTGCGCGCCGTCCCGCACCGCGAGCTGCTGCCCGCGGGCACCGTGCTCCACCGCGTCCACCTGGCCGCCTACCCGGCGACCGCGTTCAACCCGAACCCCGCCGACGCGCTCTACGAGGGCGGCCGGTTCTGCTCCTTCCAGGGCGACGGCGAGCAGTTGCCGTACCTGTACGCCGGGTTCTCGGAGCGGACGGCCGTGATGGAGACGCTGGTGCGCGGCATCCCGTTCGACGAGAAGGGCTGGCGGCGGATCCGTAGGGTCGCCGTCCGGGGCAGGGTGCTGTCGCAGATCGAGACCACCTGCGACATCCCCCTCGTCGGCCTGATGACGCTCGACCAGCTCGCCGCCGTCCACCAGGACGAGTGGCTGATCCACTCCACTCCCGAGGCGTACGCCCGGACCCGCCGCTGGGGCGCCTGGATCCGCGGCCAGGCGCCGTGGGCACGCGGGCTGAAGTGGCCGTCCAAGCGCGACCTGTCGAGCGCCGCCTGCGTCCTCTACGAGCGCGAGGGCGCCGCCGGGCTGGTGAAGCCGGCCGGGACCGAACCCGTGCCCCTCGACACGGCCGCCGGCGCCGAGCTGCTCAACCGGCTGCTCGCCCCGGCCCGCACCAGGATCGAACCGCCCCGGCGGTAGCACCGGGGCGGAGGCCGCCGCGCCGCCCCGGCCGGGACCCGCGGCGAGGAGTCGGCGGCGGGTGCTCAGTACAGCTTCTTCACCGCGGTGTTCAGGGTGTTCTTCCACGGGATCACAGGCGGGTCGCCCCAGTAGCTCTGCCACAGGACCAGCGTCACCGTGTCGCCGTCGCGGCCCACGCCCCACAGGTAGTTGTAGTCGGGGCGCTCGGTGGCGTTGGAGTCGAAGGTGTGCATCCCCTGAAGGGTGGCGCCCTCCTCGACGTTGATCACCCCGTGGTCGAGGTAGGTTGCGCTCACGCCGGGCCGCTGCGGGGCGTGCGCGCAGGCGACGTAGTCCTGCCGGGCCTTGTCCGCGAAGGCGATGGCCTCGGCCTCCGTGTCGAAGACCGCCACCTTCTGCTGGGCGAACGCGGTCTCCGCGGTGGTGAAGTCCCGGTGCCATACGTTGACTTCGGCCGGCTCGGCGGGCCAGCCCACCGGACAATCGAAGTCGTCGCCCCACCCCCGGGCGGTCGGGTTGGCGCGCCACGACTCGGTCTTCGGCAAGTCGGAGATGTACAGGGTCCCCGGCTGCGGCCGCCACTGGTCGGCAGCCGCCGACTGACCTGGAGCCACCCCGGCCCCCAGGGCCCCGACCGCCAGCACCGCGGCCCCCGCCGCGACCGCGCCCCCGCGCAGCCGTGCACGTACCCCCATGGCTTTCCTTCCTTCGTGCGCTTCGATCACCCCGTTCCGCCCCGGACCGGGGCGGACTCCCTTCCACGGTAGGGTGTCAGCGCCCGTGCGGCAGGGCCTTGGGGTCGGAATGACCGGGAAATCACCCGTCAGGAACGCGAAGGCCCGCCCCGGCTTCCTCTTCCGCAGGTCAGGCGCAGGAGGGCGGCGCCGGGCCGCCACCGAGGCGGCCGACCAGGCCGCGGCGCAGACCGGCGTCACCGGCGGCGGCAGCAGCCGGGCCCGGGTGGAGAGGGCCACCGCGTCCGGGCTCAGGGCGGGCAGCAGGGCCCACACCTCGGTGACGACGGCGCCGATCGCCGGCAGCCACCCGGTCAGCCGTGTCCACACCGTGCCCACGGCCCCCCCGTCCGTGATCGGAGTGCGATCGTAGCGACCGGCGAGGGGCCCGTCCCGGGCCGGGGGTCGCCCGGGGGTGGCCGGGTTCCGTCAGTCGTCGTCGACCGCCGGGCCGTCCTCGGCTCGCTGGTCCTCCGTCCGCCCGGCCCGCCAGTAGCCCATGAAGCAGACGGCGCGCCGGTCGATCCCGCGCTCGCGGACCAGGTGGCGGCGCAGCTCGCGGACGCTCGCCGCCTCGCCGGCGATCCACGCGTACGGCTCGCCGGGCGGGAGTTCGGCGGCCCGGACGGCGGTGGGCAGGACCGGGTCGACGTCCTCGCCCCGGTGCAGCCAGGTCACCTCGACGCCGGGCCGGCCGGTGGGCAGGTAGCCCTCCTCCCCCGGGCCCTCGACCTCGGCGAACACCCGCACGGGCAGCCCGGCCGGCAGTTCGTCGAGGATGGCCGCGACGGCCGGCAGCGCCGACTCGTCCCCGGCCAGGAGGACCCAGTCCGCGCTCGGCGGCAGCCGGAACTCGACGCCGCCGGCCTCCTCCACCGCCGGCCCGCAGACGATCACGCGGTCCCCGGGGGCGGTCTTGACGGCCCAGCGGGAGCCGGGCCCGTGGTCGCCCTGGACGGCGATGTCGATGTCGATCTCGTCGGGGTCCCGGCGCTGCGCCCGGACGGTGTAGGTGCGGAGCACCGGCCGGACGGCCGGGTCCATGGCCCGCCAGCTCTGGTACCAGCCGAACTCGCCCGCACCGGGCGGGGTCAGCGGTTCGGTCTGGCCGGGCTGCGGCAGGAGGAGCTTGATCCGCTGGTCGAGGCCGCCGTTGACGAAGCCGGCGAGGCTCTCGCCGCCGAGCGTGATGCGGGCCAGGTGGGCTGTGATGCGGGTGCTCCGGACGACGTGGAGCGGGAAGAGCACGAAGCGCGCGGGGGCGGTGGTGCTGGTCAGGGCCCTCTCTCCTCTCAGCGGGCGGGTCGGCGGCACGTCGGCGGACGGCAGCCGGTCCCGTCGAAGCTTAGGTTAGGCTAACCTATCTGTTCGCGTCCTGCCCATCCCGCCTCCGGGCCGCGCCCGCCTACGGACCCGCCCCCGCCCGCGCGTCCGCCCCGGCGCCCGCCCCGCGTCCGGGACCGTTCAGACCCGGTCGAGCGGCCGGTGCGGGCCCTCGGGAAGCTCGACCTCGATCACGTCACCGGGGCGCACCACGCCGCCCTCCCGGACGACGCTCATGATCCCGGCCTTCCGCACGACGTTCCCCTCCGCGTCCCTCCCCACGACCTGCTTCAGCAGCCCGCTGCTGAAGGCGTCGATCTGCAGGCAGGGGTTGCGCAGCCCGGTGACCTCCACGACCGCCGCGTCCCCGATCCGCAGCAGCGTCCCGACCGGCAGGCCGAGCAGGTCGATCCCGCCGGTGGTGATGTTCTCCCCGAGCTGGCCGGGTGCCACCTCGAAGCCCTTCTCGCCCACCTCGGCGAAGAGTTCCTCGTGGATCAGGTGGACCTGTCGCAGGTTCGGGAGCGTCGGGTCCTGCGCGACCCTCGACCGGTGCTTCACCGTGACGCCCGCGTGCACGTCCCCCTCGACCCCGAGGCCGGCGAGCAGCGTGATGCCGTCCCGGTTGGGCTTGGTGAACGTGTACTCGCCGCTGCTGCTGACCGCCGTGACCGTCCCGCCCATGGTGCGCGGACCTCCTGTTCGGACCTGATGATTCGTCCCGAGCCTATCGAGCGCCGCACGACCGCCGGCCGGCACCCTCGGCGGCCCCCGGCGGCCCCGCCTCAGTACGCGGGGAAGGCGTAGCCCCGGGGTGGAAGGGTTCCCGGACGCCGCGGAACGCCGCCGACGCGGGCGAGCGCGCCCCGCCGGAACTCCTCGACCCGGCCGGCCGCTCGGCTCCTCGTGCACCGCGTACCGCAGGGCGCCGGCTCCCCGCGCGCCTGCGGGGCGTCCCGGAGCGGGAGGGGGCCACCGGCAGGTCGTCCGTCCGCGGCGGGCGTCGAGGGGCGAAGGGGGAGAAACCCGCTCCCCTCGCCACTCTGAACTTATAGCGCATCGGGGGCCTTGCGGCAAGGCCCCCGTGATGCCGCAGAATGTCCGGCCGTAGCCAGGTCGACCTGCGAATTCACGGGAGTCATGCATGCGTGTGGTGTTGTCGGCGTACGGGTCGCGCGGCAGTGTCGAGCCGATGGTGGGGCTCGCGGTGCGGCTGCGGGAGCTCGGCGCGGAGGTGCGGGTGTGCGCGCCTCCGGACGAGGAGTTCGCGGAGCGGCTCGCCGGCGTCGGCGTCGAGGTGGTGCCGGCCGGCGACCCGGTACGGCCGCTGGTGACCACGGTGACCCCGGGGTCGGCGGCGGGCCTGGCCCGGCGGGTGGCCGACCTGATGGACGCGCAGTTCGACACGCTCGCCGCGGCGGCCGAGGGGTGCGACGTGCTGGTGGTGACCGGCCCGTTGCCGGCCGCGGCCGGTGCGCGGTCCGTCGCCGAGAAGCTGGGCATCCGCTACGTGCACGCGAGCCACCAGCCGGTCAGCCTGCCGTCGCCCCACCGGGCGCCGCCCGCGCGGCGGGGCCGGCCGCTGCCCGAGGACGAGGGCGACCGCCGGGCGCTGTGGGACCTCGACGCCCGGATCGCCGACGAGATGTTCGGCGGGGAGCTCAACGCCCGCCGGGCGTCCGCCGGGCTGCCGCCGGTGACCGGCGTCCGCGACTACGCCTTCACCGACCGGCCGTGGATGGCCGCGGACCCGTTCCTGGCCCCGTGGCAGCCGACGGAGCTCGACGTGGTGCAGACCGGCGCGTGGATCCTGCCGGACGAGCGCCCGCTCCCCGCCGGGTTGACGGCCTTCCTGGACGCCGGTACTCCGCCGGTGTACGTGGGCTTCGGCAGCACGCCCGTGCCGGATCCGGCGGGCGTCGCCCGGGCGGCCGTGGACGCGGCCCGCGCGCGGGGCCTCCGGGTGGTCCTCGCGCGCGGCTGGGCCGGCCTGGCCCCGGTCGACGACCGGGACGACTGCTTCGTCGTCGACGAGGTCAACCAGCAGGCCCTGTTCCGGCGGTCGGCCGCCGTCGTGCACCACGGCAGTGCCGGCACCACCACGACCGCCGCCCTGGCCGGCGTGCCGCAGGTGGTGGTGCCCCAGGGGGCCGACCAGCCGTACTGGGCCGGGCGGGTCGCCGAGCTCGGCATCGGTGTGGCCCATGACGGCCCGACACCGACCGCGGCGTCGCTGTCGGCCGCGCTCGCGGCGGCGCTGGCCCCCGCGACCCGCGAGCGGGCGGCCGCCGTGGCGGGCACGGTCCGCACCGACGGCGCGGCGGTGGCCGCGCGGCTGGTGCTCGACGAGGTCGATCGGGAGGGGTCGCCGCAGCGCGCGTGAGCCACGCGGGCCCGCCCGATCGCCGGCCCGCCCGGCGGTCCGGCCCGGCGGCGGCCGGACCCCGGGCGGCCGGGGCCCGGTCAGCGCATCGGGCGGGGTTCGCCGTAGCGTTCCTCGAACTCGGCGTCGCCCAGGGCCTGGAGCTCCTCGCCGGTCGTCCGGCCCGCCAACAGGTCCGCCAGGAAGCCGGGGAGGGACGCGGCCCGCATGGCGTCGGTGATCCCTCCGGACACGGTCCGGACCTCGCTGTCGACGCGGCCGTCGGGGTGCAGGGTGTACGTGCGGTAGCCGGGGCCGTCGAGGCCGTGGCTCGCGTGATCGATGCTGTAGAAGGTCGACGGGCACACGTACACGGGGCGGCCTTCGAACTCGCCGGACAGGTCGCCGTGCAGGTGGCCGGCGCCGATCGCCCGAATCTTGGGGAAGTCGCGCACCAGCAGGGCGAGTTCGCTGTCCCCCTGGGCATCCGGAGCGGTCCGGGGAAGCGGCGGCTGGTGCATCCAGACGAAGACGTGGTCGGCACCGGTGGTCGTCAGGATCGCACGGGCGCGTTCCTCCTCGACCGGGGTGAGGCCCGGTTGGGCGGCTGCGTGCACCCGGTCGTCACGGTCGCGGTAGGTGCCGTCGGCGGCGGCCTCGCGGCCGTGCGCGTTGCTGTCGAGGAACAGCATCAGCCAGTTCCCGACCCGGACGGCCGGTTCCAGGTGCACGTTGGGGCGGGGCAGGCAGGCCTGCAGCGCGTCCTGCCGGTCGTGGTTGCCGGCGAGGCAGTAAACCGGGGCGGGCAGCGCGTCCAGGACCTCGCCCATCCGCTCGTAGGCGCCCGCCTCGCCGGTGTCCGCGAGGTCGCCGGTGGCGACCACCAGGGCGGCCTCCCCGATCGCCCCGGCCGCTTCCGCGAGGACGGCCGCGAGCCCCTCGTCGGGGTCGTGCGCGACGAACCTCCGGGCGACGGGGGCGTCCTGGAAGTGGAGGTCGGAGATCTGGACGATGCCGACGGCTCCGGTGCCCGGGGCTGCCGGGGTCGGGTCGGTGTGCTGCTTCATGGGCCCTCGCTCGCTCGGTGGGAAGGGTCGCGGGTCGGACGGACGCCACCCAAGGTAGGGAAGTGGCAGAACTGCCACATGGCAGTCGTGCAAACTTCTGCCGAGCAGCGTCGGGCGGTCCGGGGCCGCCGCCCGGTGCGCTCAGCCCGCCCGGCCGGCGCCCTGCGGTGCGGCGTCCGGGAGCCGCGGCGCAGCGGGCCGGCGGGGAAGGAGCAGCGGGGTGACCAGGAGCAGGAGGCCGGCGAGGGCGATGGCCTGGCGGAGGCCGACGAGGACCGCGAGCAGGCCCCAGAGGGCGGTCAGGGCGGCGACGGCGGCCTTGGCCGTGACGGACCAGGCGGTGAGGACGCGGGTCATGTGGTCGGGGGCGACCTCCTCCAGACGGTGGGTGGCCAGCACCGGGTTGAACACGCCCAGACAGGTGATCAGCGCGAACTCGACCGCCGTCACCAGGACGAGCCCGCCCGTGCCCGGCCCGACGAAGGCGAGGCCGACCGGCCAGCAGGCCCGCAGGCTACCGGCGACGAGCAGGACGCGGTGCCGTCCGAAGCGGGCGACGGCGCGCCCGGCGATCCGTGAGCCGATGAGCCCGCCGAGACAGGGGACGGCGAAGGCGAGACCGTACTGCCACGGGGCGAGGCCGAGCCGGCGCAGGAGGAGGACGGCGAGCAGCGGCTCGACCGCCATGATCAGGGCGTTGACGAGGACGGTGTTGAGGAACAGCGGCCTCAGCACCGGGTGGGCCAGCAGGTGGCGCCAGCCCTCGAAGAGGTCGCGGGCCCGCGGCGGGGCGACGGGGGCGGGCGCGGGGCGCGGCTCCCCACCGCCGATCGCGCGCAGGCCGGCGGCCGAGAGCAGGTAGCTGCCGGCGTCGGCGAGCACGGTCACGACGGGGCCGAACAGTCCGATCGCGACGCCGCCGAGCGGCAGCCCGAGGACGATGGTGGTCCAGCTCGTGGCCTCGAACCGGGCGTTGGCGGTCAGCAGGTCCTCGGGCCGGACGAGCGCCTTCAGGCAGGCCCCGGCGGCGGCACCGAAGGTGATGTCGGCCGCCGCGACGAGCACCGACACCAGCAGGAGCTGGGGGAAGGTGAGCAGACCGAGCGCGTACCCGGCCGGGACGCTCAGCAACGCCGCGCACCGCAGCAGGTCCATGGTGATCATCACCGGCCGCTTGCGGCGGCGCTCCGCCCACGGGCCGAGCGGCAGCGCGACCGCCGCACCGACGGCCGCCCCGGCGGCGGCCAGCACCGACACCTCGGCGGGGCCCGCCGCCAACACGTCGATCGCGATCAGCGGAAGCGCGTTGAACGCGAGCCGGGTGCCGAGCGCGCTCACCGCGTACGCCCCCCACAGCCACCCGAACCGCCGTCCCAGCGACACCCTCACCGCACTCCTCCTCCGACCGGCGGTCGACAGCCGCCATCAAAGCGGGACGGCGGACCGGGGATCAAACAACCGCGGGCCGGCCCGCCACAACCGGTGGTTGTGTCCCGCGGATCCCTAGGATGGCGGCCATGGATCTCGATGCCGTGCGCACCTTCGTCGCCGTCGTGGACGCGGGACGCTTCCAGCACGCGGCGGCCGAACTCTCGGTCAGCCAGCAGGCGGTGTCGAAGCGGGTCGCCGCGCTGGAGCGGGATCTCGGGGTACGGCTGTTCACCCGCACGCCGCGCGGCGCCCGGCTGACCGTCGACGGGCAGGCGTTCCTGCCGCACGCCCGCGCGCTGCTCCGGGCCGAGGAACGCGCGACCGCCTCGGTGCAGGCCGGGCGGCGGGCCCTGCGGGTGGACGTCATCGGACGCCGGCTGGCCCCGGCGGCGCTGCTGCGGGGCTTCCACCGCGCGCACCCGGAGGTCGCGCTCGACGTCGTGACGCGGTTCGACGTGGACGCGGCCGTGGCCGAGCTCCGGGCCGGGACGATCGACGCCTCGTTCCGCGCCGTCACCATGCCGGGCCGCCGGCTGCCCGAGGACATCGGGGCGGTGCCCGTGCTGGACGAGCCCCTCCAGCTCCTGACCGGACCGTCCCACGCGCTGGCCGACGCCCGCGCGGTCACGCTCGCCGCGCTGGCCGGACACCGGATCTGGGTGCCCGGCATCGTCACGGGCACCGAGTGGGCGGCCTACTACGAGGACCTGGCGGCCGCCTTCGGGCTGACCGTCGAGGTGACCGGGCCGGACTTCGGTGTCGAGCCGCTGCTCGACACCATCGCCGAGGTGCCGGAACTGGCGACCTTCGTCAGCGCGCAGACCCATCTGCTCTGGCCCGCCGGCCACGACCTGCGGCGCATCACCGTGCACGACCCGACCCCGGTCTACCCGCACGCGCTGCTCTGGCACGTGGACAATCCGCACCCCGGGCTCGCCGCGCTCCGCGAGCACCTCACCGGGGCGGACGGCGCGGACGGGGCGACCGGCGCGGCCGGGACGGCGGTCGCGGAGGGCGTCGGGGGCGGTGGCGAGCACGGCGGCGGGACGTGGGTGCCGGACTGGGCGCTGCGGTAGCGGCGGTACGGCGGACGAACGGGCGCGCCCGCCCCGACCGCACGGGGGTCGCGGTCGGGGCG
>NZ_JBHXKE010000064.1:27043-39596 GCF_042722765.1 Kitasatospora sp. NPDC058406 | reverse complement strand
GTTCACCAGCCGGTGAACAGCGGGCGGCCGACGCCGAGTGGACTGCACGTCAGATGCCCCGGAGGGCCTTCCGGGCGGACGGCCGGGCGCCCCGGCGGCCCCCGGCGGATCAGCCCTGCTTGAGGTCCGGCACCCGCCAGTCGATCGGGTCGACGCCGAAGCCCTCCAGCGCCGTGTTGATCTGGGAGAACGGCCGGCTGCCGAAGAACAGCTTGGCGGAGAGCGGCGACGGGTGGGCGCCCTGGACCACCACGTGCTTCTCGGTGTCGATCAGCGGCAGCTTCTTCTTGGCGTAGTTGCCCCAGAGCACGAAGACCACCGGCTCCTCGCGCGCGCTCACCGCCTTGATCACCGCGTCGGTGAACTTCTCCCAGCCCTTGGCCTTGTGCGAGTTGGCCTCGTGCGCACGGACCGTGAGCACCGCGTTGAGCAGCAGCACGCCCTGCTCGGCCCAGTGCATCAGGTAGCCGTTGTCGGGCGCCGGGATGCCGAGGTCGGCGTCCAGCTCCTTGAAGATGTTGCGCAGCGACGGCGGCGTCTTCGTACCGGGCAGCACGGAGAAACTCATGCCGTGGGCCTGGCCGTCGTCGTGGTACGGGTCCTGGCCGAGGACGAGCACCCGGACCTTGTCGTACGGCGTGGCCTCCAGCGCGGAGAACTCCTGCCCGCTCGGCGGGAAGACCTGCTGCTCCGCGCGCTCGGACGCCACGAAGGCCGCCAGCTCGGCGAAGTACGGCTTCTCCGTCTCGGCGCCCAGCACCGTGTGCCAGGACTCGGGCAGTTCCAGCCCGGCGCCCGCCTCCGGCGTACCCGGCTCCGTCACGCCCGCCTCGACCGTGTCCGTCACGACATCAACCTCCCACCGGACGGCCGCTCACCGCCGCACCGCCCCGACCCTCGGACGCCCTGCGGCCCTTGCGCCGCACGCCCTCTTTCCACACCGAACGCTACACAGGCCCACTGACAGTTCACTCCGCCGGAGCCGCAGGTGCCACCGGTGCCACGGGTGCCACCGGGGCAAGCGGGGCCGCAGGGCCCACGACGGCGCCCGCGGCCACCGGTTCGCCGGGGGCCGCACCGCCGGGCGCCGCGGTCCCCGCCCGCGCCACGCGGAGGTGCTCGACCACGTTCAGCACCACCAGCACCACCGCCAGCGCCACCAGCGCCGTGATCGCCGGCCACCGCACCATCACCGGGGCCAGGGCCAGCACCACCGCCGCCGCCACGATCCGGGTGGTCGCCACCCTCCGGAACATCATCCACCGGGTGTAGCCGAAGGCGAGCAGGTACAGCCCGCAGCCCCCGTAGAGCAGGGCCACCGTGCCCGCGCCGAGCGCCCGGCGCGGGTCGGCCACCGTCTCGCCGAAGCCGACCGCCACCGCGATCACCCCGGCCACCAGCGCCAGGTGCCCGTACTGGAAGACGCGCCGGATGACGTCCCGGCGCGACTCGGCGACCGTGACCGCGTGCCGCATGGCGTCGGCCGCGTGGACGAAGTACTGCCACCAGAGCCCCGCCGAGATGGTGAACGCGGCGGTGACGGCGACGAGTTCGGCCGCGTCGAGGGGCACCCCCGCCGCGGTGGCGCCGATCCCGACGATGGACTCGCCCAGCGCGACCAGCAGGAAGAGCGCGAACCGTTCCGGCATGTGCACGGGGTGGTAGGCCACCGCGGCGAGCCGGCGGCGCAGGAGCACCGGCGCGGACAGGTCGCAGAGCGCCGCCAGCGCCCAGAGCACCGTCCGCGGCCCCTCCGGCAGCAGCCCGCCGGCGAACAGCAGCGGTCCGCTGACCAGCACACCGACCCCGTACGGTCCGCGCCACACGCCCGGGACGCGGACGACCAGCAGCAGCAGGACCACCCGGGCCGCCCAGTACCCGGCGCCGAGCAGGACGCCCCGGCCCCCGTACGCGCCGGGCACGGCCAGCGCCATGACCAGGCCGGTCAGCCCGACGGCGAGGATGCCGAGCCGGTCGCGCGGGTTGTCCACGTCCCGGATGTTGGCCTGGACGGTGGTGCCGACCCAGCACCAGTAGACCGGCACGAACACCACCAGGGCCCGGCCGACGCCGGCCCAGTCGTGGTGGTGGTGCAGCAGACCGGAGACCTGGGTGATGGCGAAGACGAAGACCAGGTCGAAGTAGAGCTCCGCCCAGGTGACCCGTTTCTCCTCGACCGCCACCGGTGATTCCCCCGTAGTACCCATCCGCCCCTCCTCGGCGCACAGCGAACGGGCCCCGCCGCCCGACCGTCGGCCGGGGCGGCGGAGCCCGCAACAGCAGTGCCGAGGCTAGACCAGCTCGACGAGGTCCGCGATGGAGTTGAACACGCGGGTCGGCCGGTACGGGAAACGCTCCACGTCGGCGGCGGCGGTGAGGCCGGTGAGCACCAGGATGGTCTCCATGCCCGCCTCCATGCCGGCCACGATGTCGGTGTCCATCCGGTCGCCGATCATGACGGCGGTCTCCGAGTGGGCGCCGGCCGTGTTGAGCGCCTCGCGCATCATCAGCGGGTTGGGCTTGCCGACGAAGTACGGCTCGACGCCGGTCGCCTTGGTGATCAGCGCGGCGACCGAGCCGGTGGCCGGCAGCACGCCCTCGGTGGACGGGCCGGTCTCGTCCGGGTTGGTGCAGATGAACCGGGCGCCCTGGTTGATCAGGCGGATCGCCTTGGTGAGCGCCTCGAAGCTGTAGGTGCGGGTCTCACCGAGGACGACGTAGTCCGGGTGGTTGTCGGTCAGCACGTAGCCGGCCTGGTAGAGCGCGGTGGTCAGGCCGGCCTCGCCGATCACGTAGGCGGTGCCGTTCGGACGCTGGCCCTTCAGGAAGCTGGCGGTGGCCAGGGCCGAGGTCCAGATGCACTCCTCCGGCACCTCCAGGCCCATGCCGGCCAGGCGGGCGCTGAGGTCGCGCGGGGTGTAGATGGAGTTGTTGGTGAGGACCAGGAACGGCTTGCCGGACTCCCGCAGCCGACGAAGGAACTCCTCCGCGCCGGGGATCGGCGTGCCCTCGTGGATGAGGACGCCGTCCATGTCGGTCAGCCAGGACTCGATGGGCTTGCGGTCTGCCACGTGCGTGTCTCCCGAAGTCTTGCCATGTAGTGCGATGGTCATACGAAACTGCGGCGCACCGTCGTCACCGTTGCGCCTCCCACCGACCGGACCCTCCTCGGGACACCGGACCGCCGGGGGTACTGCTGGCTGCCCCAACGGGGCACAGCCTAATCCGCACACCAGGCCGACGGCAGCATGTCCCGCCCAGCGGGACGGGCACGGGACGCGCGGGGAACGGGCGCAGGTCGAGTACGGGACGAGTGCGGGACGGGCCGGAGAAGGATCACCGCAGGACCGTCCCTCCGCACCGCTCCCCCGCCCCGCCCCGTCTCAACGAGTCCTTAACCCACCCCTAACCGCAGTGATGACCCCTCAGCAGAACCGCCCGGCACGGTTAGCGTGAACGGCACGCCGACCAGGGGCCCGGACGGACCCCCTCGGCGCTGCGGTAGCTGCTGCCGCCGCGACCCCCACCGCGGCGGCGACAGCTACCGCCGCAGACAGCCCTCCGGGGCGCGCCCCCCTCCCCGGGCGCCCCGGAGGGTCCCCGTGACGCAGGAACCGGGGCAGACCGGACACCCCGTGGTTGAGTAGGGCCCATGACCCCCTCCACGCGCCCCGTCTCCCGGAACGCCGCCCCGGCCCGCCCGTTCCGCGTGGGCCTGATCGGCTACGGCCTGGCCGGCTCCGCGTTCCACGCCCCGCTGATCGCCACCACCCCCGGGCTCCGACTGGACGCGGTGGTCACCGCCAACCCCGACCGCCGCGCCCAGCTGCACCGGGAGCACCCCGACGCCCGCGCCGTCGACACCCCCGAGCAGCTGCTCGCCGACCCGGACGCGCTCGACCTGGTCGTCATCGCCTCCCCCAACCGCACCCACGTCCCGCTCGCCCGGGCCGCCCTGGAAGCCGGTCTGGCCACCGTGGTCGACAAGCCGCTCGCCGCCACCGCCGCCGAGGCGCTGGAGCTCTGCGAGCTGGCCGAGTCGCACGGCACCCTGCTCACCGTCTTCCAGAACCGTCGCTGGGACGGCGACTTCCTCACCGCCGCCCGTCTGGTCCGCGAGGGCGCACTCGGGCGGGTCCACCGGTTCGAGTCCCGCTTCGAACGGTTCCGGCCCAAGCCGAAGCCGGGCTGGCGCGAGCTGGCCGACCCCGCCGAGGTCGGCGGCACCCTGTACGACCTGGGCAGCCACCTGGTCGACCAGGCGCTCGCCCTGTTCGGGCCGGTCGAGACGGTGTACGCGGAGATCGACGTCCGCCGGGACGGCGCGGTCGTCGACGACGACGCCTTCCTCGCCCTCACCCACGCCGACGGCACCCGCTCGCACCTGTGGACCAGCGCCGTCACCCCGCTCGTCGGCCCCCGCCTACGGGTGCTCGGCGACAGGGCCGGCTACGTCAAGTCGGGCATGGACCCGCAGGAGGCCGACCTCCGGGCCGGCCGCCGCCCCGACGGCACCGCCCCGTGGGGCGCCGACGACCCCGCGTCCTACGGCACCCTCGGCACCGACGAGACCGCCGCCCCGCTGCCGACCGACCCGGGCGACTACCCGGCCTTCTACGCGGGCGTCGCCGCCGCCCTCGCCGACCCCGGCACCCCGCCCCCGGTCGACCCCCGCGACGCCGTCGCCACCCTCGCCGTCCTGGAGGCCGCCCGCGCCTCCGCCGCCACCGGCACCGCCGTCCGGCTCGGCTGAACCCCGGAGCCCCGCGGCACCACGCCTCCCCCGCCCCCTCCGGCTTCCTCAGGCTTCCTCAGGCTTCCTCAGGCGAACGGAGGACCGGAGCGGGGAGGGGGAGGAGAGGGGCGACCCTCAGATCCCGATGACCTCGACCGCCGGACCCAGCCCCTTGAAGTCCGCCAGGTTGCGCGTGTACAGCGGCAGGCCGTGGGCGGAGGCGATCGCGGCGATCATCAGGTCGATCCGGCGCGGGCGCGGCTGGCGGCCGGCGGCGATCGTCAGGGTGACCAGCGTCCCGTACCGGGCCGCCGCCGCCGCGTCGAACGGCAGCGGCTCGAAGTCGGCCATCGCCGCGCCCAGCACCTCCAGCCGCGCCGCCCGGCTGACCGGGTCGCGGGCCATCGAGACGCCCTGCTGGAGTTCGGCGAAGGTGATCGCGGTCAGCTCCGGCACCGCGGGCAGGTCGGCCGCGCCGAGCAGCGCGAGGTCGATGTAGACGCAGGTGTCCAGCACCCCGGCCGGCCGCCGGCGACGGGGTGCTCTCCGCCGCTCAGCCACGCCGCCGCTCGAACGGGTCGCCGTCCTCGTCGCCCACCAGTTCCTCGGGACCGAAGTACTCCTCGGCCTCCTTGCGCATCTGCTGGTAGTCGACCCGCGGCAGCTTCACGTGCCGCGCCACCAGTTCCTCCGCCGTGAGCCGCCGCCGGCCCGACACCGGCCGCAGCTCCGCGACCTCGACCCCGTTCCTCGTGATGTGGAAGGTCTCCCCCGCCTCCACCGCGTCCATCACCGCTGCGGAGTTGTTCCGGAACTCCCGCTGGGTAATCGTCTTCATGCTTTCCAAGGTAGCCCCGTGTAGCACCGGCGGCTACACCCCTGCACCGCCCTCCGGAAACGCCCCACACCCGGACCGTCGGTGCGCTAACGTCCGACCGTCGACGCAGCGCACGGCGGACAGAGGGGGCTCTGGCCATGACCGACACCACCGAGGCACAACACAACCCCTGGCTCTACGGCCAGGACGGCCCACCGGCCGGCATCCCCGCCCAGGCCACCGGCCCGGGCCCGTGGGCCACCGGCACCTCCGGGAGCGCCCCGGTCCACGTCGAACCGGCCGCCCTCCGGCAGGCGGCCGGGGTGTCCCGACGCCTCCAGGGCGAGCTGAGGAACTCGGTCCTCCACATCGAGCCGGACACCGGCGCGGCGGCCCGGGCGCTGTCCGCCGACTGCTGGAGCACGGGGGCCGCGCTCTCCCAGGTCCTCACCTGGTGGAAGGCCCGCTGGACCAGCATGGACAACCGCCTCGGCCTGACCGCCGACCGGCTGGAGGCCACCGCCGGCGCCTACCGGTCGACCGACGGGTCCTCCGCCTCCACGTTCAAGGAGCCGTGAGCCGTGGTGACCTTCGCGCAGCTCCGCCACGGCTCCTTCGAACCGCTGGGCAAGGCCGGAGACACCTGGAACGGCGTCTCCGGACACGTCGAACAGATCGCCGGCCGGCTGCGGTCGGGCGTCCTGCAACCGCTGACCGGAGTCGGACCGCACGCGTTCTCGGCCCCGGGGAGCCGCGCGTGGACCGGCCTCGCGGCCGACGAGGCCGCCCGGGAGATCGGCCTGCTGGCCGACGAGCTGACCGCGTTCCGCTACGAGGCACTCGCCGTCACGGCCGCCCTGCGCCGGGCCGAGTCCGCGTTCGCCCGGGCCAGGCAGGACCTGCTGCGCGCCGTCGGCGACGCCGAGGGGCTCGGCGCGACCGTCTCGGACGACGGCACCGTCACCCTGCCGCCCCTCCCCGCCGAGGAGCGCAACGACCCGGACTCGATCGCCTACCAGAAGCGGAAGTGGGACGAGGTACAGCAGCACATCGAGGCCATGCGCAAGGCCGTGACCACGGCCACCGAGGCCGACACCACGGCCGCCGCGGCCCTGCGCGCCCTCGACCCCACCCAGGTCGACCCGGCAACCCGCCCGGGCGCCGTTCAGGACGCGAAGGCGGACGTCATGGGCGCGGTCGGCATGCCCAAGGACCGCAAGGACGTACCGGCCTGGTGGGCGACGGTGGACCCCGCCGTCCGGGCGCAGCTGCTGGAGCTCTCACCGGGCCCGCTGATCGAGGCCGGGATCCTCGACCCGACCTACAAGTGGTCACCGCCCGACAGCGGCGCGGGCCCGTTCCACGTCCGCGAGCCCGACGCCGGCGATCGGACGTTCCACGCCTTCGCCACCACTCTCGTCGCCGGTGGCACGGTCATGGGTCGTGAGGACGCTGCACGTCACATGCAGCACTTCCTGGACGCGAGCGGCGAACCCTTGACCGTGAGCGTGGACCGGATGCTGCGCGATGACCCCAACTTCCGCAACCACGTGGACTCGCTGCTGGCGGCCGGCGATGCCCAGTGGCGTGAGACCGCCCTTGCCGCCTACCAGAAGGCAGGGGGATCACCGGTAGCCGTTCCGGTGGAGACCGAGCGCACCAAACGCAACGACTACACGTTCGGGCAGGACCAGCAGCCCAACTGGTTCACTGCCGTGGGTAGTCAGGCGTGCGTCGTGTCAGGGCTGGTCACGGTCAAGCCCGGGGCCGACGGCAAGCCTGCGGTTTCCATGCAGTACCAGGTCAATGTCTGGGACAAGTACAACTGGGACCAGCTCAAGAGCACGAACATCGCGGGAGTCAGCGTCTCCGACAAGGACATGCAGAGACTCCACCAGACGGGCCTGGCGCAGGAGTACGACATCAGCGGCAGGAGTTCGACCTCGACCCGGACGGTCGGCGACGACTCACCCTTGGTACCGGGTGGTACCGGCGAACGGTACGCCGACCGGGAGGGCGGGCCGGCCGACCCGGGGAGGCAGACCCGATGAGCGGCGCACGGTCCGGGCGACGACGGCGGGTGTGGATCTGGGTGCTCGTGGTGCTCCCGCTCGTGCTCCTGGGCGCGGCCGTGGGCCTGCTGTTCTGGGCGGATGCGGAGTTCCGCCATCCGAAGCCGGACAGCGGGCGGCCCGGGGCTTGGACGACCACGACCTCGGAGGAGGTCGCCCGGTTCGCGCACGTGGAGGTACCGGGCTCGGCAGCCGATGTCCGGTGGGGCTACCAGCTCGGGTTTCAGGACGACCTCGCCGCCCTCGCGTTCCGGATTCCACAGGCCGGAGTGGACGCGTTCCTGGCATCCCTTCCCGTGCCGGCTTGGAAGGAGAGCCGGCACGTGGCTGCCATCGATCTGGACAACCTCCTCCACATCGGGGCACCGGACCCGTCCAGCATGTTTCCCCTGACCTGCGGGGACTACTACTCCCCCGGTGGCGGCAAGAGGATCGGGACGACGGTCTGCCTCGCGCCGTGGCCCGACGGGACCAGACAGGTGTGGGTCACCGCCGCGCACTTCCCCTGAACCGAGTCGGGAACCTCTGTGGCAGCCCGGCCGTATCCTGGGCTGGAGCACTGGTCCGGAGCACAGGAAGGAGCACGCCGTGGCGCTGGTCGCGATGCTGCTCGGGGTGTTCCGGGTGCTGAGTGGGGAGTGGCTCGTCGAGGGTGGCGGGTCGCTGGCCTCGGTGGCGGCCGCAGCGGCCGTGGTGCTGGTGACCGGAGCGGTCGCGGGGGCGCTGGTCGTCTCGCGGCTGTTGGGGGCGCGGGCTCCCGCCGCCGTCAGGGCCGGGGTGTTGCGCAGACGCGCGTTCAGGACGGCGTTCCTTCCGCAGCGTGATCCGGATGCCCGGGGCCGGCGACGCCCCAGGGCGCCGGGGGCGGCCCCGGCGGCCGCGTAACCCCCCGCACGACTGCTGGGCCGTTGACGCGGCCGTCCTCCGCCGACCACTCATTTCCGCGCGCCGCCGGCCTTCCGCCGCGCATGCCCCGTACGCCGTGTCGTACGCGCCGCATGCCGCTTGCCGCAGCGCGCCGAGACCCCCGGAGGGCTCGCTCCACCATGTCCGTTTTCGCATTTCTCGACCCGGCCGTCGGCCTGGCCCACGACGTCGTCGCCGCGCTGGCCCAGGTCGTGCCGACGGCGCTCGCGATCGTCCTGTTCACCGTCTGCGTCCGGTTGGCGCTGCACCCGCTGGCGCGGGCCGCGGCGCGGGGCGAGCAGACCCGGACCCGGTTGGCGCCGCAGGTCGCCGAGCTGAACCGGAGGCACAAGGACCGGCCGGAGAAGCTCCGGGAGGCCCTTGCCGCGCTGTACGCGCAGGAGAAGTCCTCGCCGCTCGCCGGATGTCTGCCGATGCTGGTGCAGATTCCGTTCTTCTCGGTGATGTACCGGCTGTTCACGACGCCGAACGACCTGCTCGGCCACACCCTGTTCGGCGTCCCGCTGGGCCTGCACGCGGGGAGCGCGCAGGGCGTGGCGCAGTGGGTGGTGTTCGGCGCGCTGTACGCCGGGTTGGCGGCGGTGGCGTACGTCGGCTTCCGGCGGGCCCGTCGGGCGCAGGCCGCGCAGAAGGAGCAGCAGGCGTTGCAGGCGGAGCAGGCGAGGAAGGCTCGGGGCGGCCGGGCGAAGGGCGGGGCGAAGGGCGGTCCGGCGGCCGAGACCGCGTTGCCGCAGCCGGCGCTCGCGCTGTTGCCGTACCTGTCGTTCGGCACGGTGCTGTTCGCCGCACTGGTGCCGCTGGCCGCCGGGGTCTACCTGCTGACGACCACCGCGTGGTCGGCCGCCGAGCGGGCGTGGTTGCACCGTAACGCGCCGGTGCCGGTGGGCGCGGGCGTGGCGCTGGTCTGACGGCGGCCGACCGGGGCGGCGCGCCGCCCGGCCGCCGCCCCGGTGAGCCGCCCCGGCCCCGTGCCGACCACCGCTCCCCCCGCCCCTGACCGGGAGCCGACCGGCGGGTGGCGCTGCTCTAGCCTGAGCTGATCGTTTTCGTCGTCCGCCGACCACCCGGGTCCCCGGCCGACGGACAGGTGGAGGGATGTCGTCATGGTGGTCGCTGCTCCGGCGTTGGCCGAGTTGCGGGAGGTCTGCCAGCCGCAGGCGAAGCTGGCGAGCCGCAACGGGGAGCACTGGGCGGGCCGGCTCTACATGCGGCGGCTCTCCCTGCGGGCGACCCGGCACCTGGTGCGGACGTCGGTCTCGCCGAACACCCTCACCTGGCTGATGGTGGTGTGCGGGGTCGGGGCCGGGGCGGCGCTGTTGATCCCGGGGTTGGCGGGGGCCGCGCTGGCGGCGGTGCTGTTCCAGGGGTTCCTGTTCTTCGACTGCGTGGACGGCGAGGTTGCGCGCTGGACGCGCCGGTTCAGCACGGCCGGGGTGTACGTGGACCGGCTCGGCGCCTACCTGGCGGACGCCGCACTGATGATCGGTGCGGGCGTCCGGGCGGCCCGGGGCGGGTCGGAGCTGTGGGTGTCGGTGGGGCTGGCGGCCGCGCTGGGCGTGGTGCTGCTGAAGGCGTCCACGGACCTGGTCGACGTGGCGCGGGCGCGCAGCGGGCTGGCCCCGGCGGACGAGGAGTCGACGCAGCCGCGGTCGCAGGGCATCGCGACGGCGCGGCGGCTGGGCTCGATCCTCAAGATCCACCGGGTGACCAACGGCATCGAGGCGTCGCTGGTGCTGCTGGCCGCGGCGGTCGCGGACGCGGTGGTGGGTTCCACCGATCCGACGCAGGGGACGGTCGCGGCGATCGCGGTGATCACCTGGGGGATGGTCGTCGCCCACCTGGCGTCGATCCTCTCGTCCTCCCGCCTGCGCTGAGCGGCTCCACCAACCTCACCGACAGCACGGTCCGCCCCACCGGCAGCAGCGGTGGCACGGCGGGCCCCGATGCGCCCATCCCGGACCTCAAGTCAAGCCACCCGCAGAGTATTTGACGACGAACGTCCCCCGCCGTTCGGCTCCGGAGGGGTACCCGCAGGACGCACCGCGGCACCCTCCGCAGGACGACGCGGGCGGCGCGGTGCGGATGCGAACGTGGTGGCCGGGGCCCGGAGGTCGGGCCCGGGAGGGATCACCATGCACGCCAACCACTTCGTTCGGCCGCGCCGCCGCAGCAGGCTCGCCCTGCGGTTCGCCGCCGCCGCGCTGGCCGGGGCGACCGTCGTCTCGCTGGCCCCGACGGCGGTGGCGGCGGGGGCCGGCGCCGCCACCGACTCCGCCGACTCCTCGGCCTCGTCCGACCGGCACCGCCCGTCCGTCGACCTGGGCCCGGAGCTGCGGGACATCGTCTCGCGGGGCTCCTCGACCGCCGCGCTCGGCGAGACGCGCGAGAACGGCCGCCGGACCTGGCGCGACGCGGCCGGCGTCACCGACCTGGACTCCGGACGTCCGGCGCGCGCCGACGGCCGGTTCCGGATCGGCAGCATCACCAAGACCTTCGTCTCCACCGTGGTGCTTCAGCTGGCCGACGAGGGCCGGCTCCGGCTGGACGACCCGGTCGACCGCTACCTGCCGGGGGTCGTGCCGAACGGCGGCGCGATCACGCTGCGGCAGGTGCTGAACCACACCAGCGGTCTGTACGACTACCTGGAGGACCCGCAGTTCCTCTTCCACGACGAGGCGAGCCTGCGCGCGTTCCTCGCCCAGGGGCGCTGGACGAACTACCGCCCGGAGCAGCTGGTCACGGTCGGCGTGCAGCACGCGCCGTACTTCGCGCCCGGCCAGGGCTGGCACTACTCCAACACCAACTACATCCTCACCGGGATGATCATCAAGAAGGTCACCGGCCACACCTGGCAGCGCGAGGTCGAGAAGCGGATCGTCGAGCCGCTGAACCTCGACAACACCTCCTTCCCGGGCTCGTGGCCCGGGATCCCCGGCCCGCACGCGCACGGGTACGTCAAGCTGCCGGAGGGTCCGGCGGACGTCACCCTGATCAACCCGACCGTCGGGGACGCGGCCGGCAACGGCATCTCCACCACCAGCGACCTCGACCGCTTCCACGCCGCCCTGTTCGGCGGCAAGTTGCTGTCGGCCGCCCGGCTGGCCGAGATGACCACGGCCGTCCCGGCGCCGATGATCGGCGCGCACTACGGGCTGGGCCTGATCCGCTACGACCTGCCGTGCGGCGAGGTCTGGGGCCACACCGGGGGCATCCCGGGGTTCAACTCGGTGCTGCTGGGGACGCGGGACGGCTCGCGGCAGTTCGCCCTCTCGTTCAACCTGCTGGAGGGCACCGAGACCGAGGAGACCGAGACCACGCTGAACACGTTCATCCTGAGGGCCGCCTGCGGCCCGGACACGGCGGCGGCCCCGGGGACCCCCGCGGCGAAGGGAGCGGACGGCGGCCCGCCGTCGACGACCTTCAAGACGCTGCGCTGATACCGCGAAACTCAACAAGTCAAGCGCCTTGACGATGATTTGACCGTGCGTCACGCCTTCCCTTCGGCCGGGCGTCCGGTCCTTGGGACGCACGGTCGATGACCCCCTCAGGACGACGCGCCGGTGTTCCGTTCGGTGCGATCGTGGTGCGGACGGCCCGGGGCCGGGTCGGAAGGGGCGGGGCACCATGACCATCGTTCAGGCTCGATCTCCGTACCGGCGACGCCGGGCGGGGCTGCGGCTCGCAGCCGTCGCCCTGGCCGGGGCCACCGTCGTCACGCTCGCTCCTACCGCAGCGGTGGCGGCGGGGGCATCAGGATCCGCTACCGGGTCCGCGCAGGAACGTCGGCCCCGCGTCGACGGACAGCAGGAACTGCGGCACCTCGTGGAGCACGGCGGGATGACCGCCGCGCTCGCGGAGATCCGCGACGCCGGCCGCCCCCTGTGGCGGGGCGCCGCCGGGACCGCCGACCTGGCCGACGGGCCGCCCGGCCGGTCGGACGGCCGGTTCCGCATCGGCAGCGTGACCAAGTGGTTGGTGTGGGCGGTGGTGGTACCGCTCGTG
>NZ_JBHXKE010000064.1:0-27033 GCF_042722765.1 Kitasatospora sp. NPDC058406 | reverse complement strand
CCGGCCCTCGTTTCCCCCCCCCCCCCCCGCCGCCCGTGGGGGGGGGGCGCCGCGCGCCCCCCCCCCCGGCCCTCGGCCCCCGCCCCCTGGCGCGACGGCCGGTTCCGCATCGGCAGCGTGACCAAGTCGTTCGTGTCGACGGTCGTGCTCCAGCTCGTCGGGGAGGGCCGGATCCGGCTGGACGACCCGGTCGAGCGCCACCTGCCGGGCGTCGTCCCGAACGGCGGCGCGATCACCGTCCGACAGCTGCTGAACCACACCAGCGGCCTGTTCAACTTCACGGAGGACGACCGGTTCCTGGTCAAGACCGAGGCCGAACTGCAGGACTTCGTGTACGGGACGTGGCGTTACCGGAACTACCGGCCGCAGCAGCTGGCCGCGGTCTCCGCCGAGCACCCGCCGTACTTCGCGCCCGGCCAGGGCTGGCACTACTCCAACACCAACTACGTCCTCGCCGGGATGATCATCAGGAAGGTCACCGGCCACACCTGGCAGCGCGAGGTCGAACGGCGGATCGTCCGGCCCCTGCACCTGGAGGACACCTCCTTCCCGGGATCCGAGACCGGCCTCGGCGGCCCGCACGCCCACGCCTACGCCGCGATGCCGGCCGGACCGGCCGACGTCACCCGGTACAACACGACCGTCGTGGACGCGGCCGGCAACGGCATCTCCACCACCGCCGACCTCAACCGGTTCCACGCCGCCCTGTTCGGCGGGAAGCTGCTGCGGCCGGCCCAACTGGCCTCGCTGACGGACACGGTGGAAACCTCGACGCCGGAGTTGCGCTACGGCCTCGGTGTGTTCCGGATCGATCTGGGCCCGGGGTGCGAGGCGGCCTGGGGCCACGACGGCGGCCTTCCCGGGTGGAGCACCCTGCTGGTCGGCACCGGGGACGGGCGGCGGCAGCTGGCGTTGTCGCACAACCCGTACCTGGGCACGGACAGTTCGGCGAGCGGCGAGGCGATCGGCTCGCTCCTGGCCAAGACGCTGTGCGGCCCGGTCGCGGGCGCCGGTGTGGCCCCGGGCGCCGGGACTCCCCCGCTCGTGGGAGCGATCCCGGGCACCGGGCCGGAGCTTCGCGTGGAGCTCGGCCCGGCCACCCGCTGACCGGCCCCCAGAACCGAGCGGGGCGGACCGGACGGGGCGGACCGGACGGGGCGGGGGGAAAAGCGGTTGACGCCCGTCGCCGCCCGCCGGTCGGATGGTGTCCCATGAGCACAGGGCAGTTGCACCCCGGTCAGCACGCCATCGACGAGGACCTCGTACGGCGACTGGTCGCCGGTCGGTTCCCGCAGTGGGCGGGGCTGCCGGTGCGGGGCTTCCCGTCCGGCGGCACCGTCAACGCCATGTACCGGCTGGGCGACGACATGGTGGTCCGGCTGCCGCTCGTCGACTGGGGCGAGGTGGACGTCGCCACGGAGCAGGAGTGGCTGCCGCGCCTGGCACCGCTCCTGCCCACGGCCATCCCGGCGGCGATCGCCCTCGGCGGGCCCGCCGAGGGCTATCCGTGGGCGTGGTCGGTGTACCGCTGGCTGGACGGGAGGAACCCGGAGGCCGGCGCGCTGACCGCGCCGGTCCCGCTGGCCGAGGACCTGGCCGGGTTCGTGTCGGCGATGCGGAGCATCACCCTCCCGGGCGGGCCCGCCGCCTACCGGGGCGGGCCGGTCCGGCTGCTCGACGAGTCGACCCGGGAGGCGATCGAGGAACTACGCGGCCTCCCCGAGGAGGGCGTCGACTGCGACGCCGCGGCCGCCGTCTGGGAGGACGCGCTGCGGGCTCCGGTGTGGGACGGGCCGCCGGTGTGGCTGCACTCGGACCTGATGCCGGGCAACCTGCTGGTGGACGCCGGGGGCCGGCTCACGGCGGTGATCGACTTCGGGTGCGCGGGCGTCGGCGATCCGGCCTGCGACATGTTCCCGGCCTGGAACCTGCTGCCCGCCGAGGGGCGGGAGGTCTTCCGCAAGGCGCTCGACGTGGACGACGCGACCTGGCGGCGCGGCAGGGGGCGGACACTCGCGCAGGCACTGGGGGCGCTGCCGTACTACCGGGAGACCAACCCGCTGATGGCGGCCAACGCCCGGCACGTGATCCGGGCGGTGCTGGAGGAGAGCTGAAGCGCGCGGCGCAGGTGTCGCCGGACCGTCGGCCGCCCGCCTCCACGTGCCGACGCCGTTCGACGCCCGTGGCGGTGGGCCCGAAGCCCTCCGCCACGGCGAGGCGGCTGTGAGGGCTCAACCAAATGATTCGTTGGGGTAGTTGAGTTGGGAGAGTATGACGGCATGCGCATCCTCGGCCTCGTCTTCGCGGGCACGTCCACACCCCACCGCTCTCAGATGGCCGACTTCCTCGGCGACACCTTGGGCCTGCCCCGTGTTGAGGTGGGCGGCGTTGAGGCCGACTTGTTCGAACTGCCCGACGGGTCGACCTTCGCCGTGGCCTCGCCCGGCGGGATGGGGGCGCCCCGGTCCGTCGGCTTCCTCGTGGACGATCTCGACGCTGCGGCGGCGGATCTGCGCGAAGCGGGCGTCGAGGTAGGGCCGATCGGCGAGAACGAACGTGAGCGGTACCTGCACTTTCGGGCTCCGGACCGTGAGCTCTACGAACTGACGGAACGCAAAGCCGGCATTGCCTGACCTCGAAGGGCGGCGGTTCGAATCCGCTCCCACACCCGTCCTCGACCTCCCACAGCTCGCGCCGCACCACCTCGGGGGCAGTCGCACGCCCCCACACCTCGCCGGTGCCGGGGTGGGCGTGACAGGGCGGGCAGTCATGTCCGGTGGCTCCTTGTGTGAGGAGTTCTTAGACCGGCCGAGGGGCGGTGTTCCTCCGCTCGGGTAGCCGGTCGCCGCGCCCGACGGCGGCGGCGGGAGCGGGTCGGGTACTGATCGCAGTCGGCGCAGGGTGCCACCGCCCTCGTCGGCACAGGTCGAAGCCCACACCTCAGGAGGCCGGAATGGCCCGCACGATCCCCCTCGCCCTGACTGCGCTCGGCGCCGTCGGAATCCTGGTCGGAGGCGCCGCGATCGCCACCGCCGACGACCGCGGGGCCGCCCGCCCGAAGGAGAAGCCGACCGTCGTCGTCCCCGGGAACCAGGCCGCCGCCGACGCGTCCCTACTGTCCGCGCACACGCAGGTCACCGGCGACTCGGTCGTCGTGCACCCGGGGCAGAACGTGTCGGCGGCCGTGCTCTGTCCGTCCGGCCAGGTGCCCACCGGTGGGGGCGGCACGACCAGCGCCTTCAGGATCTTCCTCACCGACTCCTACCCGAGCGGCAGCGCCTGGATCGTCCGCGGGACCAACACCAACAACGTCGACGAGTCCATCAGGGCGTACGCCGTCTGCACGACCCCCTGATCCGACGGCACACCCGGACGCCGAACCCGGCGGCCACCGCTGAACGACCGACGCGCCCCCGCCCGACGGCGGGGGCGCGTGAACCGGACGCGCCGCAGGACGTGGCGGGTCGGCAGGTCAGTCGGGTATGCGGGTCCGCTCGGGGGCGGAGGCGTCCTGATCGTGGTGGCGATCACGGAGGGCCTGGGTGCGGACCTGGCAGACGGCGCCGACGACGGCTGCCGCGATGACGAGGATCAGCAGCCCGAGCACGGCGGCCAACCCTCGGGAACGGTGGGGAGGTTCACGCGGCGGCATCCAGTTCGAACCAGACGATCTTGCCGCGCTTCTGCGGTTCGGTCCCCCAGCGGTGGGTGAGGCCGTCGACGAGCTGGAGTCCCCGGCCGCACTCGGCGAGGCCGGCGGGCGTTCGCCGTTCGGGGAAGTCGGAGGAGTCGTCGCCGACCGAGACGCGGAGCGTCCGGTCGAGAACGAGGACGAGGACGACGGGCGACGTGGTCCGGCCGTGCCGCCAGGCGTTGACGATCAGTTCGGCGAGGGCGAGCTCGGCGTCGGCGATGGCCTCGGGGTGGAACCCGCTGCGGACCATGGCGTCCCGGAGCGCGGCTCGGGCGATGGTGAGGGAAGGGGAGTTGAGGTTACACATGGGGAGTCTCCCAGCGGTGCAGGTGGGGCACACCAGAACGGGGTGCGTCGCCGTGAGCAAGGTCGCGGCGGCGATGGCGACGCCGCGCACGAGTGCTCTTCGGTGCCCGGGCAGCAGGTACCAACTGCCCTGATCCGGGACGTTGATGACAATCCGTCCGGTGAGCGATGCATCACCGACTGTAGGCCATGAGTGGCACACGTGCGGGCACTTCTTCCCCCTCCTTCACTCGATCGGGGGATTGCTGGACCGGCCAAGGGATCAAGGTGGATGCTTGAGGGCATGCCACCACGAACCACCCCGACAGTCAGGCAGGAACGGGTCGGTATCGAACTGCGGAAGATGCGCGACGGCGCCGGCCGCACGACAGCCCAGTCCGCCGCGCTCCTCGGGCTCGATCGCACGAAGATCACGCAGATCGAGAAGGGGTACTACCCGGTCACCTCGGAGCGCGTGCGCGTTCTTGCCTCGGACTACGAGGAGAGCGACAGCGAGTTCATCCATGCGCTGTCCATCATGGCGGAGGAGCGACATCGCGGATGGTGGAACGAGTACCGGGGCTCGGTGCCGACCGGGTTCTTGGACATCTCCGAGATGGAGCACTTCGCCCAAGGGATCCGCACCTACCAGGTCTGCCACATCCCGGGCGCCATGCAGACAGAGGAGTACGGAAGAGCGATCTTCCAGGACGTCTATCCTCCGCTGTCGCCACGGTTGCTCGAATCTCGCGTGGAGAACAGGATCCAGCGGTCAGCTTCTCTGATGGCCGAGGGCGCTCAGCCATACTCCGCAGTCGTTCATGAGGCTGCCCTACGGATGCGCTTCGGGGGTCGCGAGGCCACCTTGAGGCAGTTGGAGCAGTTGCTGACGTACACCGAGCTTCCGCACGTCACCCTGCAAGTGGTCCTCTTCGAATCGAACGGCTTCAAGGGTGCTGGGCAAGGCATCATCTACGCGAGCGGACCAGTGCCACGACTCGACACCGTCCAACTGGACTCCGTCGGTGGCCCCGTGTTCCTGCATGAACAGCGGCAACTGGAGAACTACCACCACATCATCGAGACGATGACCGATCGATCCCTGCCTCCGAACAAGTCGCGCGACTTCATCGCACTCCTCAAGAAAGAGATCTAGCACGATGGATAACCTCCGTTGGCAGCGCCCTGAATCATGTGGCGAAGGCGCGAGCTGCCCTGAGGTGGCTGTGACAGGCGGCACGGTCTACGTCCGGAGCAGTCTTCAACCCTCCTCCATAGCCGAGCTGACCCTCACCGAGTGGCGTGACCTCCTCGCCGGCATCCGCAACGGCGAGTTCGACGTCTGACCTGCTCCGGCGCGACCGGTGCCTCCCGGGAGGCACCGGTCGTCCACATCTCCTCAACATTCCCTGGAACCACTCCCCCGCTGCGGACACCAGATCTGCGTGGAGTCCTCCTTGTCCAGTAAGCAGGCGCAGCCCGGCGACCGCCAGGTCTTCGCCGAGCTCTACGATCAGCACGCGCGCACGGTCTTCGCGCACGCCTACAGATCCACCGGGGACCGCGACCTCGCGGACGACATCGTCTCCCTGACCTTCCTCGAAGCCTGGCGGCTGCGGAAGAAGCTCCGCGACGAGGTCCTGCACCCCCGTGCCTGGCTGCTGGCGATCGCCACCAACGTCCTGCGCAACACGGCCCGCACCGCGCGCCGTCACCGCGAGGCGATGTCCCGCCTCCCCCGCCGCGACCCGATCCCCGACTTCGCCGACGAGGTGGTCGGCCGGATCACGGACGCCAACACGGCCGCCGCCGCCGTGCGCGCCCTCGACCAGCTGGGCGCCCCCGAGCGCGAGGTGTTCACCCTCGTCGTCTGGTCCGGGCTGGGCTACGCGGAGGCCGCCCGCGCCCTGGGCATACCCGTGGGCACCGTCCGCTCCCGACTCTCCCGCGTGCGGGACAAGCTGCGCCGGATCGTCGACACCGAGGACCCGCCGGAGCCACCGCACGACCGCGCCCACCACCTCGCCGCCAGCCGTCAGCCCGTGGGGCACCACCAGGAGAGCCGGCCATGAACACCGCATCCACCGACCACGACAGGTGGGACGAGCACGGCGAGCGCCGCGAACTGGCCCGCCTGTTGCCCCCGCCCCCGCATCCGGTCCCGTCCCTCGACCAGATGGCCGCCCGCCGCGAGTTCCTGCTGGACGAGTTCGACCGGTCACGTCCCTTCGCCGCCCTGACCTCCCGCTGGCGGGGCCTCGCCCTGGTGGCCGCCGTCGGCACCGCCGCCACCCTCATGGCGGTGACCCTCACCCAGGGCACCGGAGCCTCGGCGAACCGGACGCCCCCCGCCACCGCGGCCTCCGTCGAACTTCTCGACCGGGCCGCCCGGGTCGCCTGGTCCGGCCCCGAGCCCTCGGTCCGGGACGCCCAGTACACCTACCTCAGGACCGTCAGCCACTCCACCTCGCTCAGCGAGTCCGCCGACGGCACGATGCGGCGCGGCACCACCACCACCGAAGCCGAGAAGTGGGCCTCCGTCGACGGCAGCCGGCCCGGGCTGACCCGTCACGCCGGCGCCGACGAACCGCTCTCCGCCCTCGACGGCTCCCTCCTGACGTCCTCCTCCTACCGCCTGCTGGCCACCCTTCCGACCGACCCCGAGTTGCTGCTCAGGAAGATCCACGCCGACGCCGTGCGCGATCACGGACGCGGTTCCGACTCGACCACCGGGCCCGACCAGGAGTCCTTCGTCGCGATCGGCGACCTCCTGCGCAGCACGGTCGTGCCGCCGCGACTGAGCGCCGCCCTCTACCGTGCGGCGGCCCGCATCCCCGGTGTGGTGGCGGTCGACGACGCCGTCGACGCCGCCGGCCGCCGCGGGGTGGCCGTGGCCCGCGTCCACAACGGCGAACGCTTCGAGTGGATCTTCGACCGCCAGACGATGCGTCTGCTCGGTACCCGCACGGTCCTGATCAAGGACGGCCCGTGGGGCAAATCCGGGGACGAGGTGGACTCCGCGGCCCTCGTCGCCTGGGGCATCGTGGACACCCCCGGTGAGGCAGCACCCCAGGAAGCAACCCCCTGAGTCGATTCGGTCAGCCATTGACCGGACTGCGCTGCAGCTATTGTGTGATCGGCGAATCCCGCGTTGGGTCGTGTCAGCACCGAACCGACACAACCGAGCAGGGGGGAAGTTGACCGTGCGTACATTCCGCACGCTCGCTGCCGTCACCACGGTCGCCGGCGCACTCGCGCTGGCGGCTCCGACGGCCGTGGCCGCACCCGCAGACGCGTCTGCGCAGGCCACCGACGTCAGGCAGTCCGCGGATCCGACGGACGCAAGGCCGTCCAAGCCCGTGATCGCCACCTATAGAGGCAAGAAGATCGACCTTTCCCAGGGTTGGGGCGGCGCCCGCGTCTGCACCGAGGTGACCGGCGGTGCCGTCTACTGCCACGACAGCATCGCCGAGGCCGACCAGGCACTCGCCACCATCGATCCCGCTTCGGCCGAGACCTCGCGGAAGGCGCCTGCCGCCGGAGCCTCACTGACCGACGCGGACTGCTCCTCGGGCTGGGTCTGCATCTGGGAGCACTCCAACTACACGGGTGCCGCCCTGCGCTGGTCGCAGTTCGGCACCAAGTACCTGTCCGACTGGGGTTTCCGGGACCGGGCCAGCTCCGCCTGCGCCTACAACGCGAGCGGCGCGACCCTCTACGACGACCGCGCCCTCCAGCCGGACCCGTCGCTCTACCTCGGATGGGGCTGCTACGACCTCTCCGCCCAGGGCTACCCCTACGGCGGCAGCTGGAACGACCGGGTCGACTACCTCACGGTCAACTGACCCGGCACCACCGCACGGAGAAGGCCGAGGGCCGGTCACCCGATCTTCCGGGTGCCGGCCCTCGGCCTTCGTCCTGCGGGCCCGGGTTCCTGCGGGGTCAGGCCGCCAGCTCGGCCGCGTCCTCCGCCGGAGCCTGCTCGGCCGTCTTCTTGTCCCGCATCACGATCGTCGCCACCAGGGCCGCCGCCAGCACGCCCACCGCGCTCACCGTGAAGGTAGTCGACATGGCGGAGGTGAAGGCCTCCCGGGCGGCGTGCGCCAGGCCCGCGTCCCCCTTGGCCTCGGCCAGGGCGCCGACGATCGACTGCTTCGCCTGCTCCGAGGAGCCCTTCGGCATCCTGTCCGCGTAGCCGCTGGCCAGCATCGACCCGAGGATCGCGATGCCCAGCGCCGTACCCGCCTGCTGGATGGTGTCGTTCAGCGCGGAGCCGACGCCCGCCTTGTCCGCCGGGATCTCGCCCATCAGCGCACCGACCGCGGCCGGCATCGCCAGACCGGCGCCGAACCCCAGGATCCCCAGGGCGGTCGCCGGGACGGCGAACCCGGTCGCCGCGTCCACCGTGCTGAACAGGACGAACGCCCCGGCCATCATCAGCATGCCGACCAGCACCAGCATCCGGTTGCCGATCTTCGCCGCCAGACCGGCGCCCAGGCCGTTGCCGACCAGGGCCGCGATCGCCATCGGCACGAAGGCCAGGCCCGCCTTGACCGGCGAGTAGTCCAGCACGAACTGCAGGTACTGGGTGAGGACCAGCAGCAGACCGCCGTTGCCGATCTGGACCAGAGTCAGGGAGAGCGAGCCACCACTGAAGTTGCGCTTCTTGAAGAGCATCAGCGGCACCATCGGCTCCGCCGCCACGTTCTGCCAGACCACGAACCCGCCGAGCGCCAGGACCGCGACCGCGAGGGTCACCAGCGAGGTGCCGCCGAACGCGCCGTGCTTCGGGATCTCGATGATCCACCAGATCATCGCGGTCATGCCGACCGCCGACAGCACCGCGCCCAGCGGGTCCGGCTTCTGCCACGGGCCCCTGGACTCCGGCATCAGGACCAGCGCGGCGGTGATGGCGAGCACGACGACGGGCACGTTGATGAAGAAGATCGAGTGCCACGAGAAGTGGTCGATCAGCACGCCACCGAGCACCGGGCTACCAACCAGGCCCAGCATGGAGACGGAACCCCAGGCCGCCATCGCCTTGCCGCGCTCGTCCTCCTCGAACACCGTGATCAGGATCGACAGCGTCGACGGCATGATCAGCGCGCCACCCACACCCATGGCCACCCGGCTCGCGATGACCTCACCCGGGTTGCTGCAGAGCGTCGCCGCGAGCGACGCCGCTCCGAAGAGCAGCAGGCCGATGATCATCACCTTCCGCCTGCCGAACCGGTCCCCCAGGCTTCCGGAGGTCAGCAGCAGGCCCGCGAAGACCAGGATGTAGGAGTCGAGGATCCACTGCGTGTCCTGCGCGGTGGCCTTCAGGTCCTCGGTCATCGACGGCACCGCCACCGTCAGCGCCATGCTGTCGACCACCAGGACGAGCGTGCTGAGGCACAGCACGATCAGGATCCACCAGCGACGTGGGTTGCGGGCTTCCATGGATGTTCCCCTCCGAGGTGCGTACATTGTTCCGCCGTTGCGCACACTGTACGCATTATGGAACGGTGTGCGCAACCCTTTAACGCCGTGCGCAATTGCGAACGCCGTGTGCAGTGTTCGAACCCTGTACGCTGAATGCGCACGGTGTACGCAGGGACAACTCGCCGACCCACCGAGGGAGGACCGGCCGATGGCCGCGAAGACGAATCCGATCCCGTCCGTATGGGCCCGCCAGCAGCGCGAACCCGAACAGCCGGCGCTCAGCCGAGCCGTGATCGTCCGCGAGGCGATCACCATGCTGGACGCCGACGGCATCGAGGCGCTCTCCATGCGCAAGCTCGGCGCCCGCCTCAACGCGGGCGCGACCTCCCTCTACCGGCACGTCGCCACCAAGGACGAGCTGATGGAACTCGCCGTGGACGAGGTCTTCGGCGAGATCACCGTGCCGGCCACCGACCCCGCCGAATGGCGGGCCGCCGTCATCGAGACCTGCGGGTCCTTCCGGTCCGCCACGCTGCGCCACCGCTGGCTGGCGTCCGTCCTGGGCCAGGCCGGACTCGCCTACCTCGGCCCCAACCTGGTCGCCGTCTCCGAACGGCTCGCCGAGCTCTTCACCTCGGCCGGCTTCCCCGACGCCTCGCGCGGCCTGGACACCGTCCTCGCCTACGTCATCGGCATGAGCACCACCGAGGCCGCCTGGCTGACCGCGGTGGCCCGCAGCGGCGAGAGCGAGGCCGAGTTCGTCGCCCGGCTGATGCCCACCGCCCAGAAGGCCGTGGCCGGCCACGACCTCCTCTCCGACTCCTACGCCGCCGCCGCGGCCACCGCCGCCATCACGGACCCCACCGAGATGCGCGACGCCAAGTTCGACTACGGCCTGGAGATCATCCTCGACGGACTCGCCCTCCGCCTCCCGCGCTGACGCCCGGGCCGGCCCGCCGGCGAAGCGGCACCGGGCCCGGCCGCTCCCGACCCGGCCGCTCCGGACCCGGCCGGGCACCGCCGGGGCCGCGCTACCGCCTCGGCGGCCGGCGGAAGGTGGCGCGCGCCCAGAGGTAGCCGACCCCGGTGAGGGCGACGCACCAGGCCAGGGCCACGAGCGCGCTCGCACCGATGGCGGTACCCATCAGCAGACCCCTCAGGGTCTCGATGACCGGGGTGAACGGCTGGTACTCGGCGAACCACCGCAGGGCCGCGGGCATCGACTCCGGCGGGACGATGGCGCTGCCCACGAAAGGCAGGAACTGGAGCGGCATCGGCAGGTTGCTCGCGCTCTCGGGCGTCTTGGCGACCAGACCGATCCCGGCCGCCAACCAGGTCAGGGCGAGGATGACGAAGACCAGCAGTCCGCCCGCGGCCAGCCACTCCACCGGGGTGGCGTCGGGCCGGAAGCCCATCGCGAAGGCGGCGGCGAGGACGAGCAGCAGGCCCAGCACGGTCTGGATCAGGCTGCCGACCACGTGCCCGGTCAGGAACGCCGCCCGCGAGATCGCCATCGTCCGGAACCGGTTGACGATGCCCTCGGTCTTGTCGACACAGACGCCGACCGCCGTCACCAGCGCCCCGGACGTCGCCGCCATCAGCACGATGCCGGGCGTCACGTAGTCGATGTACTCGCCGCCGCCGATGCCGACGCCCAGCGCACCGCCGTAGGCGTAGTTGAAGAGCAGCAGCATCATCACCGGCATCAGCACGACCGCGAAGGTCAGCGACGGGTACCGCCGCGCGTGCTTGAGGTTGCGCCGCAGCATCGTCAGGGAGTCGCTGACGGCGTAGGAGGTCGTGCTCATCGGGCGCCCTCCGCGGTGAGGGTGAGGAAGACGTCGTCGAGGTCGGGGGTGTGGACGGTGAGCGACTCGGCGCGGACGGAGGCGCTGTCCAGGATGTCGAGGACGGCCTTCACCGTGACGACCGAGTTGTCACCGGGGATCGAGAGCGTGAGCGCCTCGGCGTCGGGGCTGGCGTAGTCGAACAGGGCCGCTGCCGCCCTGAGGTCGGACGGGGCCGCGAAGCGCAGGCGCAGGTGGCCGCCGGGGATGCGCCGCTTGAGCTCCTCGGCGGTGCCCTCGGCGACGATCCGACCGCCGTCGAGGAGGGCGATCCGACCGGCGAGCCGGTCGGCCTCCTCCAGGTACTGGGTGGTCAGGAGGACGGTGACCCCCTGCTCCTGGACCAGCCCCTCGATCAGCTCCCACATGGTCCGGCGACTGCGCGGGTCGAGCCCGGTGGTCGGCTCGTCGAGGAAGATGATCCGGGGGTCGCCGACCAGGGTCATGGCGAGGTCGAGCTTGCGGCGCATGCCGCCGGAGAAGGTGGCGACCGGCTTCCCGGCCACCTCCGTGAGGTCGAAGCGCCGCAACAGCCCGGCCGCCCGCCCCCGCCCCTCCCGACGGCGGAGGTGGTGCAGGTCGGCCATCAGCAGCAGGTTCTCCTCGGCCGTGAGCAGGTTGTCCACCGCCGAGAACTGGCCGGTGACACCGATCGCGGCGCGGACCCCGTCGGACTCCCGGACCAGGTCGTGGCCGGCCACCCGGACGGCCCCGGCGTCGGCCGGGACGAGGGTGGAGAGGATCTCCACCACGGTGGTCTTACCGGCGCCGTTCGGCCCGAGCAGGGCGAACACGGTGCCCTCCGGCACGGTCAGGTCGATGCCGTCGAGGACGGTCCTCCCTCCGTAGGCCTTGGTCAGGCCGACCGCGGCGATCGCGGGGGGCGGCGCGGACTCGGTGGACGTTAAGGGCATGGCGGTCACGCTCTCTCCGCATCAGGGACGGTGGCGGCGGGTCAGGGACGGTCGGATCGTGCGGTCGCCCACGGCGGTCCGGCGGGGCGACCCGGTCACGGACCGGTTCGACGGTCCGGACGACGCTGCGGGCCGACTCGACGCCGGCACCGGGCAGCACCGGGCAGCACCGGGCGACGGCGACGCGTGGACCGGTGACGGGCGGCGGGCGGCGGGTGATGGATGGCGGGTGACGGGTGACGGGTGACGGCGGGTGGACCGGTGGTGGGTGACGGACCGCCGGCGGCCCGCGGTTGGCGGCCGGCGGCTAGCGGACCCAGCCGGTGAAGGCCTGGCCGGTGTCGCGCCGGCTCTGCCCCTCGGGCCGGGCCGGCCGCCCCGGCTCCAGCGCGGCGGCGACGGCCCGCACCAGCCAGGCGTTGACCGAGAGGGCCTCCTGTCCGGCGGCCTCCTCCACCCGGGCCTTGAGGTGGGCCGGGAGCCGGAAGTTGATCCGGGCGGTGCCGGCGTCGTCTGCCGGATCCGGCGCCGCGGCGCCGGACGGACCCCCGGCCGCGACGGCCGGCGGCACGGGCGGAAGCGGCCCCTCCGGCCCGGGCCCGTGGAAGGGCTCCGCCGCCGACGGCGCCGTCACGACGAACTCCGGGTCCAGTCCGCGCAGCCGGACGTCCACCGAGCCCGGCGCCAGCTCCCGGGTGACCTCCCCCATGGCGGCGGAGAGGGCGTGGAGCAGGGTGAGCCGGGCGGCCGACTCCAGCGGCAGGGTCAGGCGCTCGGCCAGAGCCCGGGCTTCGTCCCCGCCCGCACCCGCGGCGGCGGCGAGCTCGCGCCGGAGGTCGTCGACGTACGGCGTGAGGTCCATGGCACGAGAATGGCACATCGATGGCGCCATGTCGAGGTGTTTTGGCGCCACTCCGTGGCACCATTCACCGTCCACCGGGGAGGGTGACGACGCGGAAGGCCCCGCCGGCGGGTCGCCGGCGGGGCCTCGGAGAGCGGGGGCGCGCGGGTCAGCCCCGGCGCCAGCCTGCGAGGTAGGAGTCGATCTCACCGGTCAGCCGGGCCTTGCCGGCCGGGTCCAGGAAGGAGGCCTCCACCGCGTTCCGCGCCAGCCCGGCGACCCCTCCCTCGTCCAGTCCGAGCAGCCGGGCCGCCACCGCGTACTCCGTGTTCAGGTCGGTGCCGAACATCGGCGGGTCGTCGCTGTTGACGGTGACCAGCAGGCCCGCGTCGACCATCCGCCTGATCGGGTGCTCCTCGATCCGCGCCACCGCCCGGGTGGCGATGTTGGAGGTCGGGCAGACCTCCAGCGCGATCCGGTGCTCGCCGAGGTGGTCGAGCAGCGCCTGGTCCCCGACCGCCTGGGTGCCGTGGCCGATCCGCTCGGCGCCGAGCTCCCGCAGCGCGTCCCACACCGTCTCCGGACCGGTGGTCTCCCCCGCGTGCGGGACGCTGCGCAGGCCGGCCGCGCGCGCCCGGTCGAAGTACGGCTTGAACTGCGGGCGCGGCACCCCGATCTCCGGGCCGCCGAGGCCGAAGCTGACCAGGCCCTCGGGGGCCAGGTCGACGGCGAGCCGGGCGGTCTCCTCGGCGGCGGCCAGACCGGCCTCGCCGGGGATGTCGAAGCACCAGCGGAGCACCACGCCGAGGTCCTTCTCGGCGCGCACCCGGGCGTCCTCGATGGCCTCCATGAAGGCGACGTCGGGGATGCCCCGGCTGACCGAGGAGTACGGGGTGACGGTCAGCTCGGCGTACCGGATGTTCTGCCGGGCCATGTCCTCGGCGACGCCGTAGGTCAGGGCGCGGACGTCCTCGGCGTCGCGGATCAGGTCCACGACGCTCAGGTAGACCTCGATGAAGTGCGCGAAGTCGGTGAAGGTGAAGTACTCGGCGAGGGCCTCGGGGTCGGTCGGCACCTTCGCCTGGCCGCGGTGGCGGGCGGCCAGCTCGGCGACCACGCGCGGCGAGGCCGACCCGACGTGGTGGACGTGCAGCTCCGCCTTGGGCATTCCGGCGATGAACGCTTCGATCGAGCGTCCTCCGCCCGTGTTGCTGGGGGTTCCGATCCGACTTCCGTCCGGCTGGACCACGGTGGTGCCCTTCTTCCTCTACGCGTGTATCAAGCGGTGCACGCAAGGATAGGCAGAGCACCGCGGCGGGTGCCCGGCAGGCTTCCCCCGCCGGGCCCGGCGGGGCGCGGCGGCCGGCCCGCCCGGGCGACGGCGAGCCGCCCCGCCACCCCGCGCGCCGTCGGACGCCGCGCCCGGCTCACCCGCCGAGGGCCACCGCGGCCGTGTGGATCACCAGGCCGGCCAGGGCGCCGACCACCGTGCCGTTGATCCGGATGAACTGGAGGTCCCGGCCGACGTTCGCCTCGATCTTGCGGGAGGCGTCGTCCGCGTCCCAGCCCGCCACCGTCTCGGAGATGATCGACGTGATCTCGGTCCGGTAGGTGTCGACCAGGTACTGGGCGGCGTCCTGGAGCCAGCCGTCCACCTTGGCCTGGAGCTTCGCGTCCGTCGCGAGGCGCGCACCGAAGGTCCGCACGCCCTCGCGGATGCGCCGGCGCAGCTCGCTCTCCTCGTCCTCGGCGGCGTTCATCACCAGCGAGCGGACGGCGGCCCAGGTGGAGGCGATCAGGTCCTGGACCTCGGGGCGGGCCAGCAGGTCGGCCTTGGCCCGCTCGACCCGGGCGATGGTCTCCGGGTCGGTCTGCAGCTCGGTGGCGAAGTCGGCGAGGAAGTTGTCGATCGCACCGCGCGCCGGATGCTCCTGGTCGTCCCGGATGTCGGTGACGAACCGCATCAGCTCCTTGTAGACCCGCTCGCCGACCTGATGGTCGATGAACTTCGGCGTCCAGCCGGGGGTCTTCTGGGTCACCCGGTCGACCACCTCGGCGTGGTTCTCGGCCAGCCAGTCGTGCGCCCGGACCGCGATCAGGTCGACCACCCCGTGGTGCCCGCCGTCCGCGACCACCTTGCCGAGCATCCGGCCGGCGGGCTCGGCGACCGAGGTGGCCGCCGCGCGTCTGGTCACCGCCTCGGCGACGACCGCCTGCACGTCGTCGTCGCGGAGCACCGCGAGCACGCCGCGCAGCGCCGCCGAGGCCTCCTTGGTGACCCGCTCGGCGCTGCCGGGGGCGGCCAGCCACTCCCCGAGCCTGCGGGCGATGCCGAGCGCCGCGAGCCGGCCGCGCACGACCTGGCCGGAGAGGAAGTTCTCTCCGACGAAGTCGCCGAGCGAGCGGCCGAACGCGTCCTTCTTGGTCGGGATGATCGCGGTGTGCGGGATCGGCAGGCCGAACGGCCGCCGGAACAGCGCGGTCACGGCGAACCAGTCGGCCAGCGCGCCGACCATGCCCGCCTCGGCGGCGGCCGCCACGTACCCGGCCCAGGCGCCGGCGCCGGCCGACTCCGCCCAGGTCGCCAGGGCGAAGACCAGGGTCGCGAAGGCCAGCAGGCCGGTCGCGATGGTCTTCATCCGGCGGACGCCGCGTGTCTTCTCTTCGTCGGCCGCGGTGAACCGGACCCCGGGGCCCGTCCCGCTCAAGGCTTCGTCGCTCACCCCGCCAGTCTGCCCGTTACCCGGCGCGAGCGGACGGCGTGCCCGGTAAACGTGCGCCGGGTCCGTGGTGCGACCCCCCTGCTCGGGAGCTCGTCACGCGCCCCCGAGGACGATCCGGCGCACTCCGCCCACGGCCCACCGGTCCGGATCGGTGCACCGCCGCCCGTCCAGCAGCACCCGGACGCCCGGCAGGTCGGCGGGCGCCAGCTCGCGGTACTCGGGGTGGTCGGCCTGGAGCACCGCCGCCACCACCGGTTCGCCCTCGTGGGGAGGCAGACCGAGCGCGGCCAGCTCCTCCGCCCGGTACAGCGGATCGGACACGTACGGGTGGGCGCCGGCCGCCCGCAACGCCTCGACCAGCGGGAACACCCCCGAGTACGCCGTCTCCTTGACGCCGCCCCGGTACGCCGCGCCGAGCACCAGCACCCCCTGTCCGGCCACCCCGCCGACGCCCGGCGCCGCGCCGCCGCCCGCCGCGCCGCCGCCCGCCTCGCCGCCCGTCCGCGCGCCCGCACCCCCACCCGCGGCCCCACCCGCGGCCAGCGCGCCGTCCAGCACGCCGACCGCGTACTCCGGCATCTCAAGATTGGCCGCCCGCGCCGCCCGGACCACCGTCGCCGAGGGGTCGTTCCACAGGTAGAGCCGCGGGTACACCGGGATGCAGTGCCCGCCGACCGCGACACCCGGCCGGTGCAGATGGCTGAACGGCTGGGAGTTGCAGGCGTCGGCGACGGCCGCGAAGTCCACCCCGACCCGGTCCGCGTACCGGGCGAACTGGTTGGCGAGCGCGATGTTGACGTCCCGGTAGGTCGTCTCGGCGAGCTTGGCGAACTCGGCGGCCTCGGCCGACTCCAGCTCCCAGACGCCGTTGGGCCGGGCCAGGTCGGGGCGCGGGTCGAAGTCCAGCACCGCCCGGTAGAACTCGGCGCCGCGCCGGGTGGCGGCCGGGTCGATCCCGCCGACCAGCTTGGGGTAGCGGCGCAGGTCCGCGAAGACCCGGCCGGTGCGAACCCGCTCGGGGCTGAACACCAGCGCGAAGTCCCGACCCGGGACCAGCCCCGATCCGGCGGCCAGGCGCGGCGCCCAGCGGCCCCGGGTCACGCCCACCGGCAGGGTGGTCTCGTAGCTGACCAGGGTGCCCCGGCGCAGCCCGGCGGCGACGGCGTCCGTGGCCGCGTCCAGCAGCGTGAAGTCCGGCTCACCCTCGGCGGTGGTGACCAGCGGGACCACCAGGACGACGGCCTCCGACCGGGCGACCGCGGCGGTGGTGTCGGTGGTGGCGGACAGCCGGCCCTCGGCCACCACCCGCTTGAGCGCCTCGTCCAGCCCCGCCTCGCGGGGGAACGGGGGCCTGCCCAGGTTCACGGCCTCGACGACCGGTGGGGCGACGTCGGCTCCGGTCACCCGGTGCCCCATGGCGGCGAACTGGACGGCGAGCGGCAGCCCGAGCTTGCCGAGGCCGACCACGCAGATGTCGAGCGGCACGCCGGCCGTCGGGCGGATGTCCAGCGGGCTCATCCCCGTCCCCCTTCCGGCCGGTCCGCGGCCGGGGCGGCCACCGACTCGGCGAACCGGCGCCAGGCCGGGTAGCGGCGAAGCCGGCGGCGCACCTGGACCGGTACGGCGCCGCGCCAGAGCTGCTGCACGAGCCGGAGCTGCGGCGCCTCGTCGGGCGCGGGCTCCTCCCCGAGCAGGAACAGGTCGTCCGGAAGTCCCGGACCGCCGTCCCGGAACGCCGGGTACCCGGCGTAGCGCTGCCGCCCGTCCGCCACCACCGGCGGATCGCCGTGCTCCGCCTCGTACGCGATCAGCTCGCGGACCGCGTCCACCCGGCCGGCGGCGGCGAGTTCGAGGCGCAGCCGGTCGGAGACGGTGATCCGGTGGTACACCTCGCGGGCGCCGAACTGCCGGACCAGTTCGCCCACGCCGCCGCAGATCTCGCCCTGCAGCCCCTCGTCGAGCCGCAGGAAGTCCTCCTGCAGCAGCTGCGGGACCTCCCAGCCGAAGTGCCGCGCCTTGATCGCGTCCAGCTGGCCGCCGGGGGCGGCGAGCTCGGCCGCCACCCACTGCACCGCCGCGACGCCGCGGATCCGGTCCAGCGCGCCGGCCCGCTGGGTGACGTTGCCCCGGTCCTCGCGCAGCACCAGGAAGTAGTAGTCGTAGTCGGCGAGGACGGAGATCCGGCGGGCCCGCAGGCACGCGGCGAGGGTGAAGGGCTGGTCGGAGTAGACCTTGAGCTCCTCCTTGCGGGCCAGGTTGTGGCGCCGGATCAGGTCCAGCCGGAAGAGCTTGGTGTCGGCGAGCGCCCAGGCCAGCGCGGAGTCCTCGAAGCCGACCGAGGGGGAGGTCCCGCCGAAGATGCCCTGCGGCACCAGCCGCCCGTTGACCCCGATCTGCTTGGGGATCAGCACGTCCGACTCCCAGTCGTCCGCGGCGGCCACCATCCGCTCCAGCGCCTCGCCGCCGAGCCAGTCGTCGGCGCCGAGGAAGAGCACGTACCGGCCGCGGGCCAGCGCCAGACCGCGGTTGGTCGGGGCCGCCGGGCCGCCGGAGTTGGCCTGGTGGACGACCTGGAACAGCCCGGGGTGGCGGGCCGCGTAGTCGTCGAGCACGGCGCCTCCGCCGTCCGTCGAACCGTCGTCGACCGCGACCACCTCCATGCGCACGTGCCCGATGGTCTGCCGGACCAACGAGTCCAGGCAGGCGATCAGGTACGGCATGGTGTTGTAGACCGCGATCACCACGGTCACGTCGGGTACGGTCATCGGGCGCTGCCCCTCCGGTGCGCTAATCGCCGAGCATGCGCCGGGCGGACCACGGTCCGCCCGGCGATGCAAGGTCAACTCGGCTGTGCTGCAAGGAGTCACGACCGCCACCCGGACAGGTGACGGGAGAGGATCGCGCGCACGGGTGGCGAACGTACGGTCGAACGCCCGCCCCCGGTGACCGCCCGGCGAACCGGCCCGCGAACCGGCCCGTGGGGAGGCCCACGGGCCGGTCCCGTCACGGTCAGCCGATCGCGACCTCCGCGTACATCCGGGCGATCACGTCCTCGATGGCCGGCTCGCGCACCGACAGGTCGACCAGCGGGTACCGCTCGGCCACGGCGGCGACGATCGGGGCCGCGCTCTGCTGCGCCGGGAAGGCCAGCCACTGGCGCGGGCCCTCGACCCGCACCACCCGGGCCCCCGCCACCTCGATCGGCGGACGGGCCTCGGCGAGGTCGACCACCAGGGTCCGCTCGCTCTCGCCGGCCGCGTGCAGCCCGTCCAGCCCGCCGTCGTACACCACCCGGCCGTGGTCGATGACCATGACCCGGTCGCAGAGCTGCTCGATGTCGGTGAGGTCGTGGGTGGTGAGCAGCACGGTGGTGCCCCGGTCGCGGTTGACCTCGCGGAGGAACTCGCGGACCTTGCCCTTGCTGACCACGTCCAGGCCGATGGTGGGCTCGTCGAGGTAGAGCACCTGCGGGTCGTGCAGCAGGGCGGCGGCGAGGTCGCCGCGCATCCGCTGGCCGAGCGAGAGCTGCCGGACGGGGGTGTCGAGCAGCGCCCCGAGGTCGAGCAGTTCGACGCAGCGTTCCAGGTTGGCCCGATATCGGTGCTCGGGGATGCGGTAGATCCGGCGGGCGAGTTCGTAGGAGTCGCGCAGCGGGAGGTCCCACCAGAGGGTGGTGCGCTGTCCGAAGACGACGCCGATCCGGCGGGCCAGGGCGACCCGCTCGCGGGCCGGGTCGACGCCGGCGACGCGCAGCCGCCCGGCGGTGGGGACGAGGATGCCGGTGAGCATCTTGATGGTGGTGGACTTGCCGGCGCCGTTGGGGCCGATGTAGCCGACGCACTCGCCGGCCCGGACGGTGAAGCTCAGCCCGTCGACGGCGCGCACCTCGCGCTTCTCCCGCCGGAGCCGGCCGACCTTGGCGCGGACGGTGAAGGTGCGGCGGACGTCGTCGAGTTCGATCAGTGCCATGGGATGTCCTCAGAACGGGGGTGGGGTTCGGCTGCCGGGCCCGGCGCGTTCGGCGCGTTCGGCCGACGGGATCGACTGCCCGGTCCGGCGGCCTGGTTCAGCTGCCGGCGCCGCGGTAGGCGCGCAGGCCCGCCCGCCAGGCGAGCCCGGCGGCGGCCAGGCCGAGCGCGGCGGCCAGCGGGGAGGCGAACTGGAAGGCGGTCGGCAGGCCGAGCGGATCGGGCTTGTCGAGGATCCGCAACGCGGGCAGCCAGTTGACGAACGCCAGCGGCACGCCGAAGACGACACCGGCGACGAGCTCCTTGGCGAAGATCGTCGGCGGGTAGTGCAGCAGGGTGGCGCCGCCGTAGGTGAAGGAGTTCTGCAGCTCCTTGGCCTCGCCCCACCAGAACTGGAGGCTGGCGAAGCCGATGAAGACGGCCGCGAAGATGAGGGTGCCGCAGATCAGCAGGACGGGCACCAGCAGGATCCGGTCCCAGGTCCAGTGGACGTCCAGCGCGGCCACCGCCCAGCCGAGCACCGCCACCGCCTGGAGCGGCCGGCCGAGCCGGCGCAGCGAGAACCGCTCGGCGCAGAGCTGGGCCAGCGCGGGCGCGGGCCGGACGAGCATGGTGTCCAGCGTGCCGGCCCGGATCCGCTCGCCGAGCGCGTCGATGGAGCCGACGAACAGGTTGGCCAGGCCGAGGGCGAGCGTGGAGGTGCCGTAGAGGAAGCCGAGTTCGGCCAGGGTCCAGCCGCCGAGCGTGTCGGTGTGCCGGAACATCAGGATCACCACGGCGAAGTCGAGGAAGGTGACCACGACGTTGGCGCCGAGCATCAGGACGAAGGACGCCCGGTAGGACATGATCGCCTTGGTCCACATGGCGGCGGTGAGCCACCAGGAGCGCAGCGCCCACGCCGTACGGGCGGCCGGGGTGTCGCGGGTGACGTCGCCGAAATCGGCACCCCGGGTCACTGCCTCCCGGATCACGGTGTCCGTGGCCGCGGCGCCCGGGAGGGACGTGGTCGGCTCAGCCACCCTGGACCACCACCTTGCGCGTCGCGAGCAGCTGGAACAGCCGGCCGGCCGCGAGCAGCACCAGCGCCCAGGCCAGCTGGAAGCCGAACGCGCCGAGCAGGCCGGTACCGGTCGACCGTTCCAGGAAGACGTCGGTCGGCACCTGCACCAGCGCGGCCCAGGGCAGCACGGGGGCGACCTCGCCGAGCACTCCGGGGAAGAGCCCGATCGGCAGCAGCATCCCGGAGAAGAACATCGCCACCACCAGCATCACCGCGCGCACCCCTTCGGAGTCGTGCAGCCAGAAGCCGGTGAGCGAGACGAGGAACCTCAGCCCGAAGCTGACCACCACCGCGAGCAGGACCGAGATCAGGAAGAACACCCAGGTCAGCGGGGCCTCGGGCATCCGGGTGTGGAAGACCAGGGCGCCGGCCAGCAGCGGCGGGACGCCGCGGGCGAGCAGGTGGAAGGCGGCCCGGCCGAGGTCCGTGGCCAGCCACCAGCCCTGGAAGTCCACCGGACGGTACAGGTCGACGGCGATGTCGCCGCTGCGGAACCGCTCCTGGACGTCGTCCTGGAAGCCGCCGCCCCAGACGGCGACCGTGACCAGCAGCGCCTGGCTGACCCAGATGTAGGTGACGGCGGCGCTCTGGTCGTAGCCGCCGAGGCCGGGCCGGGCCTGCCAGAGGGCGAGGAAGGTGTAGGCGAGGATGAAGCCGAAGACGGTGTTGGTGAAGGCGCCGGCCAGCGTGGCGGCGCGGTAGGTGGAGAAGCGGCGGAACGCGCCGCGGGCGATCGCCGCGTAGAGGCGCGCCGCGCCACCCGCGGGGGTGCCGTCGGGATCGGGCGGGTGGGTGGCGCGGGGCGCCACGGGAACAGCCTTCTGCATATTGTCTCCTTGTCGACAAATCAGAGCGCAGGGCGGTGCCGAACCGCACCGGCGCACGCCGAACCCGCCCCGACCACCGTCCCCCGGGGGTACCGGGCCGGGCGGCGGAGCTCGACCGGAACCGCACCGGGCCGGAACGCGGAACACGTACGCCGGAACCAGGTGCGCCATATGGCTTGCACCTTTCACCGTACCGCCGCGAACTACCCGCCGCACCCGGTTTTTCCGGCACCCGACCGACGCCCGGTCAGCACCTGATCGACGATCAAATAGCACATAATCTCGGCATGACCCTGAGCACCCGCCGCCAGGCCAGACGGGCCGCCCGCCGCGAGGCCCGCCGCGCCCTGCCGTTCTGGCGGCGGCTCCTGCCCACCTGGCGGGTCATCCTCGGCGCCCTCACCGCCGTCCTGCTGCTCGCCGTCGGCGCCTTCGCCGCGCTCTACGTCATCGTCCCCGTGCCCGACCCCAACGCCCACGCCGTCGCCCAGAGCAACATCTACCTCTACGCCGACGGCGTCACCGAGATCGCCCGCACCGGAGCCGTCAACCGCACCGACGTGACGATCGAACAGATCCCCGTCGACACCCGGCACGCCGTCGTCTCCGCCGAGGACCGCACCTTCTACCAGAACCGGGGCATCGACCTGAAGGGCATGGTCCGGGCCGGCTGGAACACCCTCACCGGCAAGGGCATGCAGGGCGGCTCCACCATCACCCAGCAGTACGTCAAGAACTACTACCTCACCCAGACCCAGACCATCGAACGCAAGGGCCGCGAACTCTTCATCGCCCTCAAGGTCGACCAGCAGCGCGACAAGGACGAGATCCTCACCGGCTACCTCAACACCAGCTACTTCGGCCGCGGCGCCTACGGCATCCAGAGCGCCGCCCGCGCCTACTACGGCGTCGACGTCTCCCAGCTCACCCTCCCCCAGAGCGCCTACCTCGCCGCCCTGCTCCAGGCACCCAGCGCCTACGACGTCAAGACCGCCACCCCCGCCAACCGCGAGAGGGCCGTCGCCCGCTGGCACTACACCCTCGACGGCATGGTCCAGCTCGGCTTCCTCACCGCCGTCGACCGCGCCGCCGTCGCCTTCCCCGACCCGGTCGACCCCCAGCCCACCAGCGGACTCCGCGGCCAGGCCGGCTACCTCGTCGGCGTCGCCGACAACTACCTGATCTCCCACCGCATCATCGACACCCCCACCCTCAAGGCCGGCGGCTGGCGCATCACCACCACCTTCGACCAGGAGAAGCAGGACGCCTTCGCGCGGGCCGTCCAGGAACAGCTCACCGACGAGCTCGACCCCACCGCCCGACCCGACACCGACACCGACGTCCGGGTCGCCGGCGCCTCCGTCGAACCCGGGACCGGCCGCGTCGTCGCCGCCTACGGCGGGCCCGACTACGCCAAACAGCCCTACAACGACGCGCTGCGCCAGGACAACCAGATCGGCTCCACCTTCAAGCCCATCGACCTCGCCGCCGGCCTCACCTCCGGCCGCAGCAGCGACGACGGGCTCCCCATCACCACCGAGACCCACTACGACGGCACCAGCGAACGCCCCGTCACCGACGGCCCCACCCCGTACGCGCCGCCCAACGAGGACGACATCGACTACGGCTCCATCAGCCTGCGCCAGGCCATGGTCAAGTCCGTCAACTCGGTGTACGCGCAGGAAGGCGTCGACGCCGGACTCGCCCACGTCCGGGACACCGCCCTGCGACTCGGCATCCCCGACGACGTCCCCGGCCTGGACCCCGCCAACACCTCGATGACCCTCGGCACCGCCACCCCCAGCGCCCTCGACCTGGCCGGCGTCTACGCCGCCCTCGCCAACCACGGCGAGGCGTACACCCCCTGGTCGGTGAGCGCCCTCGAACGCGTCAACGCCGGCTCCGGCTCCGTCGACGTCCCCAGGATGCCGGAGCACGCACCCACCACGGCGGTCGACCGGGGCACCGCCGACGCCGTCACCGACGTCCTGCGCGACGTCGTCAGCCCGCGCGGCACCGGCGCCGCCGCCCTCGACCTCGGCCGGCCCGCCGCCGGCAAGACCGGCACCACCGACTCCAACCTGTCCGCCTGGTTCGCCGGGTACACCCCCGAACTCGCCACCACCGTCGGCCTCTTCCGGGAGAACCCGAAGACCCACGCCAAGGAACCCCTGGCCGGCACCGCCGGCTACACCCGGATCAACGGCGGCGCCTTCCCCACCGAGATCTGGACCGCCTACATGAGCGAGGTCCTGGACGGCACCGTCGTCCAGTCCTTCGACCTCCGGCCCAGCGGCGGCAACACCAGGCCCACCGGCAGCCCGACCCCCACCTTCACCGCCACCGCCTCGGCCTCGCCGTCGCCCTCCGCCGACACCGCGCCCGGCCGGACCGGTGGGACCGGTGGGACCGGTGGGACCGGTGGGACCGGTGGGGCCGACACCACGGGCGGAAGCGGCGGCACCGGCGGCGCGGGCGGCACCGGCCCCGGACAGTCCGTGCCCACCCCTCCCAAGCGGCCCACCGCCACCACCCGGCCGACGGAGGAACCCGGGCAGCCCACCACCGAACCCGCCCAGCCGACCATGATCACCCCGACCACCCGGGAACCCGAGCCGTCACAGTCCTCGCCGACCGCCCGGCCCACCACGGACCGGCCCACCGAGCAGCCCAAACCGACCACACCGCCCACCCAGGGGCCGGCCACGACCGCGCCGCCCGCGACCGGACGTCCCCCCACCACGACCGGCCGGCCCCAGCCCGACACCCCGCCGCCCGCCGACCGGCCACCCGCCTGACGGGCCGCTCCTCCGGCCGACTCCCCTCCGGCGGGAACCGGCCCCGAACAGCACGGCGGGCCGCCACGCCCACGGCGTGACGGCCCGCCCGGAGCCCCGCGTCCGGAGCCCCGCGCCGCGGACCCCGTGTCAGGGGCTCCGCGTCAGAAGTTCGCAGGTCAGGGGTTCACAGGTACAGCCCGGTCGATCCCTCGGTGTCGCCGAAACGCATCGCGGCCACCGCGTGCAGGTCCCGCTCGCGCAGCAGCACGTAGGTCGCGCCGCGCACCTCGACCTCCAGCTTGTCCTCCGGGTCGTACAGCACCCGGTCCCCCGGCTCCACCGAGCGGACGCTCTGCCCCACGGCGACGGCCTCCGCCCACGCGCAGCGCTTGGACAGCTCCGCGGTGGCCGGGATGAGGATGCCGCCGGTCGAGCGCCGCTCGCCCTCGCCGATCTCGGTCTTCACCAGCACCCGGTCGTGCAGCATCTTGATCGGCAGCTTCTCGCCCAGCCGGTCGTGACGCGGCACGTCGCTCACGGCGGAACGGGACAGCTGGGTCGGTTCGTCGTTCGTACTCACGATCCCGAAGGTACCGCTCCCGGGCGCGCCGTGTGAGGTCGGCCCGGCAGCCGGCAGCCCGACAGGCGGGAGGCCGGGCACAACCGTGCCCGGCCCACGTCGATCGGCCTCCCGGCCCCGCTCAGCCCTTGCGGCGCTTGCGGGCCGAGGCGACCAGCAGCACCAGGCCGACGCCGACCAGCGCGGCCGGGACGATCCGCTCCTTGCGCGGCCGGCCCTTCTCGTCCACGAACTGCGCCCGGGCCTGCTCGACCAGCCCGCTGGCCGCCACGTACGCCCGGCCGGCCTTCTCCTCGACCGTGGCCACGGCCTTCGCCTTCACCTGGGCGGAGATGGTGGTCGGGTGGACCCGCATGGCGAGCTCGTCCAGGGTCTCCGCCAGCTGGGTGCGGGTCCGGGAGATGTCCGCCTCGATCTGAGCGGTCGTCCGCACCGACTTGTCCGTACTGCTCGCCTCGCCCACTCGGGCCACCCCATTCACTGATGTTGTCCTGCTCCTACGACTGACCCAGTGTGTCAGCTGACGGGCGGCCCCGCGCGGCCCCACCCACCAACGGGGGTAAGTTGGCCGTGGTACGACCGCCCGTCCAGCACCAGGAGAAACCCCGTGAGTGAGCGTCTCCAGCCCGGCGACACCGCGCCCGCCTTCACCCTGTCCGACGCCGACGGCAACGAGGTGTCCCTCGCCGGCCACCTCGGCCGCAAGGTGATCGTCTACTTCTACCCCGCCGCGCTCACCCCCGGCTGCACCAAGCAGGCGTGCGACTTCACGGACAACCTGGAGGTCTTCGCCGGCGCGGGGTACGACGTCATCGGCATCTCGCCGGACAAGCCGGAGAAGCTCGGCAAGTTCCGCGAAGCCGAGGACCTCAAGGTCACCCTGCTCTCCGACCCGGAGAAGAAGGTCCTGGAGGCGTACGGCGCGTTCGGCGAGAAGAAGCTGTACGGCAAGACCGTGACCGGCGTGATCCGCTCCACCGTGATCGTCGACGAGCACGGCAAGGTCGAGCACGCCCTGTACAACGTCAAGGCGACCGGCCACGTGGCCAAGCTGCTGCGCGACCTCAAGGTCGAGACCGCCTGAGACCGCGCACCGGGACGCGGCGGGGCCCGCTTCGTCACCGCCTCGTCCCGGTGCTGTCCCCACTCCGCGAAGGCCCTGTCGGGCGGTCCGCGGCGGGCCCTAGCGTGCTGCTCACCGGGCCCGCCGCCCGGGTCCCGCCACGCCCCTGGAGTGAGCCGTGCAGAGCGCCAGATCCGGTTCCGTCACCCGCCTCGCCGTCGTCGGCGCGGTCGCCGCCGTCCTCGCACTGAGCGCCTGCGGACCGGAGAACGACAACAGTGCCGTGCCGCCGCCGCCCACCAGGCCGACCACCGAGCCCGTGAGCACCCCGTCTGCCGGGCAGCCCGCCGCCCCGACCGCGTCGACCACCGCTCGGCCCACCGCGCCGCCGACCGCCACCGCGCCGTCCCCGGCCTCCGCCAAGCCGACCGCTCCGACCGCGCCGACCGGCAAGCGCCAGGTCGTCGAGGCCCGGACGGCCGGCGGACTGGCCAGGACCACCGGCCCGGACGCCGTCTCCGACGTCCCCGTCGACCCGGGCGAGATGCGCGACGGCATGCACCTGGTGGTCGCGAACTACGACCGCGCCGGACAGACCTCCGGCCGCCGGATCCTGCTGGTCGCCGTCGACAACGTCCCCGAGGACCCGGCCAAGCGCCGCGAGCACCTCTGGCGCGGTCTGATCGACTACGCCCAGCAGCACGGCTCCACCGGCGACCCGACCTCCGGCGTCCCGTACGCGGCCGGCCCGCTCGGCGGCTCGCTGGAGTGCCTGCAGCTTCCGGCGGCACCCACCACCGACGTCCTCTGCGGCTGGTCCGACGCCTCCACGGCGGGCGTGGCCCTGTTCCCGAAGAGCACCCCCGCCGAGGCCGCGGCCCTCTTCGCCGGGATGCGCGGCGACATCGAGAAGTAGCGCCCCGGGGCCGGGCCCCGGGGCGCCCCCGGGCACGACGCAGCGGTGGGGGGGGCCCCCCCCACCCCCTGCCGCCCCCCACCCCCCGCTCCCACAACCACAACCCCTGGA